>JBIKLM010000538.1:0-2799 GCA_044359835.1 Planctomycetota bacterium | reverse complement strand
CTTGACCCACGGCCCCGTTCCGGCCGCAGCCTTCGGCGCCATCCCCGACCTGGAGCGCCGATTCCAGCGCGTCTGACCCCCGGCCCCCGATCCCATGCGCTTCTTCGATCCGCACATCCACTGCATCAGCCGCACCACCGACGACTACGAGGCCATGGCCCGCGCCGGCATCCGGGCGGTGATCGAGCCGGCCTTCTGGCTCGGCCAGCCGCGCACGCAGCTCGGGACGTTCCTGGACTATTTCTCGATGCTGCTCGGCTGGGAGCGCTTTCGCGCCGCCCAGTTCGGCATCCGCCACTTCTGCGCCATGGGCCTCAACAGCAAGGAGGCCAACAACCAGCGCCTGGCGGACGAAGTGCTGGAGGTGCTGCCGCGTTACGTCTGCAAGGAAGGCGTGGTGGCGGTGGGGGAGATCGGCTACGACGAGATCACCCCGGCCGAGGAGCGCGCCTACGAGATCCAGCTGCAGCTGGCCTGCGACGTCGAGCAGGTTGTGATGGTGCATTCGCCGCACCGCGACAAGAAGCGCGGCATCATCCGCTCCCTGGACGTGGCCCAGCACATCGGTGTGCCGATGCACAAGCTGGTCATCGACCACAACAACGAAGAAACCGTCGAAGCGGTGCTCTCGCGCGGCGCCTGGGCCGCTTTCACGATCTATCCGCACACCAAGATGGGCAGCCAGCGCATGGTCGAGATCGTCAAGAAGTACGGTCCCGAGCGCATTCTGGTGGACAGCTCGGCCGATTGGGGCGTCAGCGATCCGCTGTCGGTGCCCAAGACCGCCAAACTGATGCTGGAACAGGGCATTCACCCGGACACCGTGGAGCGCGTCACCTGGAAGAACGCCATCGCCGTGTACTCCCAGTCCGGCCAGTTCACGGAGGCCGAGCTGCTCGACACGCCGGCCATCGACCAGCGCGCCCTGTTCAACGACAACTCGGTGCTGCGCGGCCAGTCCCCGCGCATCGACGAAAATCCGCGCCCGGTGCCCAACTGAAAGGTGCTGCGGCGCGGGAGGCTAGCGCTGTCCCTGCTGTGAGCCGCCGCGCCGCGGGCCCCGCTTTTGCCCAACGCCGGCCAGTGGATCCCGGGGAGACCTCTGGAGGGCCTGCAGCCCGGGTCGTCTGCGACGAGCGCCGGGGCCTGCCGCTCGACGGGGCTGCGGCCCGAGTTCCGCTCCTCAGGCTTCCCGCAGGGAGCGCCACAAGGACTTGAGCCGCGCGCCGGCCCCGAGCACGTGGAAGGGCAGTCCGCGCGTCCCGTAGAGATCGAGGCCGCCCTTGACCGGATCGCGGGCCAGGGCCTGGCGCAGGATGCGGGCCGCCGGCATCGGGTAGGGGGCCGCGGTGGCCTTGCCCAGGGTGAAGCCCTGGCTTTCCAGCAGGGCCAGCAGCTCCTCCGGTTTGCCGCCGCGCAGGGCATAGGGCCAGAACTCGATCAGGAGCGCCACCTGCGGGCTGGCGGCCAGCAGCTTCTGGGCGCCGCGCAGGGCCAGCAGCTCGGAACCCTGGGTATCGACCTTGATCACCCGCACGGGGCCTTGGACGTGCTCGTCCACCCGGGCGAGCTGGATTTCGATCGTTTCGCCCCCGGCCAGGTCGCGGGGTTTCTCGGCGCCGCTGTCGAGCACGCGGTTGTCCCCGTGGTTCTTCTCGGCCAGCACGATGCGGGCCCGCCCGGGCGCGTCGCTGGCGGCCAACTCGTAGAGCTGCCCGCGGCCGGGGCCCTTCTGGTTGGCGCGCTGAATGTTGCGGCGGGCCAGGGCCGCGATGCCGGGCACCGGCTCGAAGGCGTGCACCTCGGCCCCGGCCAGGATCGCCTGCACCGCGAACCAGCCCACGTTGGCACCCAGGTCCAAGACCCGGCAGCCGGGCTTCAGATGGGCGCTGAACAAGGCCGTTTCGTGGGCTTCCCAGGCCCCCCGCGCGATCGACGGGCCGATGATCGAATCGCCCTCGAGGACATCGAAGTCGAGCCCCAGGTGGGGCAGGTGCACGGTTTTGGGCCGGAAGTCCATGTCAGGAGGTTAGCAGCGCCGGGCGGTCGCCGCTCCCTCGGACCGCGGCCGGCGTGCAGCGGAGCGAAACCGGGGAGGCGCGGGCCTGCGAGCGCTGGAAAGCCCCCGGGTTCGACCCTAAGGCACCTGCGGCCGGGATTCCGGTCCGTCGCAGGGCCCGCAGCCCCGTTCGCCTCGGCGGGTGGTCGGTCCCGCGGCTGTCCGGCGCGCCGCGACCGGCCCTCGCCGGCCATTCGTGCGGTCCAGTGCGCCTGCGCCACCCGCCCCCGAGCTGGCACCCGCCTAGACTGCCCAGCCTGCCTCACTCCCACCGGGGCCGCCCCGCGGCAACCCGCCACCCGACCCGACCCGCCCCGCGCCCCGATGACCCAAGAAAGCTGGTCGATCGAGATCGACAAGGAGTACCTCAAGTTCTCTGCAGCGCACTTCCTGATCTTCCCGGACGGATCGGCCGAGCGCCTGCACGGCCACAACTACCGCGTCTTCGTGGAGGTCGATGCCCGTCTGTCCCGCTTCGGCTTGGTGCTCGACTTCAAAGAAATCAAGCCGGTGATCCGCCAGCTCGTCGACAGCCTGGACGAGCACTGGATCCTGCCGGGCGAGCACCCGACCCTGCGCATCGAGCGCCTGCCGGACGGCAGCTATGAGGTGGGCTATCAAGAGCGCGTGTATCGCGCCCCGGCCGAGGACGTGATCGTGCTGCCGATCAACAACACCAGCGCCGAGAACTTCGCCACCTGGATCGGGCGCGAGCTGGTGCGCCGCCTGGCGGAGCGTTT
>JBIKLM010000124.1:0-10213 GCA_044359835.1 Planctomycetota bacterium | reverse complement strand
CCTGAGCGCCGCGCCCCGGGGCGTCCATGGGCATCTATCTCGACCACAACGCCACGACTCCGCTCGATCCGCGGGTGCGCGCGGCCTGGCGCGAGCACCAGGAGGCCGGCCTCGGCAACCCGTCCAGTCTGCACGGCCCGGGGCGGCGGGCGCGGGCGCTGATCGACGAGGCCCGCGAGCGGTTGGCAGCGGCGCTCGGTGTGCATGAAGACGAGCTGGTCTTCACGGGCGGCGGCACCGAAGCGATCAATCTGGCCCTGATCGGGCGCTTCGAGGCCGGGCCGGCGGCCGCGCAGCGGATCGGGCTGGCGAGCATCGAGCATGCGGCGGTGATCGAGTGCGCACGGGCCCTCGAGCGGCGCTCGGCGGAGCTCGTCTGGATCCCGGTGGATTCCCTGGGAAAACCGAGGATAGAGCCCGAATTCGAGGCTCTGGCAGCCTGCGACCTGCTCAGCCTGCCGTGGGCCAACGGCGAGATCGGCGCGGTCTGGCCGGTGGCCGAGCTGGCCGCGCGCCTGCGCGCGGGCGGCTTCCGCGGCACGCTGTTCAGCGATCTGGTGCAGGCCGTGGGGCGCGTGCCTGTCGATCTGCGGGCGGCGGGCCTGGACCTGGCGGCGATCAGCGCCCACAAACTGGGCGGACCGCTCGGCGTCGGGGTGCTGTTCGTGCGCCGGGGCGTGCGCCTGGCGCCGCGTTCCTTCGGCGGCGGCCAGGAAGCCGGGCTGCGGCCGGGCACCGAAGATGCCGCGCGCATCGCCGCGGCCGCCCTGGCGATCGAATTGGCGCTCGGAGAACAGCGCGAGCGCGCCGCCCGTTGGCGCGAGCAGAGCCAGCTCTTCCTGGCGGCGCTCGCGCGCCATGGGCTTTCCTTCGAGCTCAACGGCCCCGCGGCCCAGGATCCCGAGCGGCTGCCGAACACCTTGAACCTGTCGGCCAGCGGCGGCGACGGCAAGGTGCTGGTGACGCGCCTCGACCTCGAAGGGCTCGAGGTCTCCTCGGGCTCGGCCTGCGCCAGCGGATCGATCGAGCCGAGCCACGTGCTGCGCGCGCTCGGGCGCGACGACGACGCGGCGCGGCGCGGCCTGCGGCTCTCGCTGGGCAGCTCGACGCGCGCCGAGGAGCTCGAGCGCGCCGCGGAGATCCTGGCGCGCGTGCTCGGCGCGCCGCCGTCGCGCTGAAGCTGCCAGGAGCGCCGGACGCCGCGCTCGTCAAGGTCAACTGACCGGAAATTCGCCGCCCTTTCGCGACCGCTCCTCGGGGCGAGAACCAGCGCTGGGATCGTGTTGACGAGCGCTGGCGAAGCTCCTCTAATGCGCAACCGCTTGGCGCCGTTGCATGCTTCGTGCGACGGCCGCCCGGACCTGCCCTCCGCCTCGACCGGCCCTCTGCGCAAGCGACTCCCACCGACGACCGGTGGGGCCTCGCCGCTGGGAGCCAAGGCCGATCCGCCGCCGGGCCACCGCGGGTTGGCCCTCCACACGGGCCGGCCCCGGAACGGCGCTGCCGCACCTCGGCAGCTCCCCGGAGTCCGGGCCCCTGCTACCTCGCAACTTCCCCCCATCCGCCGGGCCGACCGTGGCCCGTCGGCCCTACCTCGCCTCCACGTGCAAGCCACCGCCAACGACCGCTCGGCTTCCCGGCTCCGCCCCGCCTGTGCTGCCCCCGCCCCGCGGGTCCGCAGCATCGGAAGCCGGTCGAGTCCGCGGCCCGAGCGCTGGCCGGGCCGCGCGCGAGGTCCCGGCGGACCGCAGGACGGGGTGGGCTGAAGCCCCCGCCGGCCCGCTGGCCGGCGCCTGCGTCTCGCCACGCCCGCCGGGCGTGGCCCTGCCCTCCGGCGGTCCCATCGGGAGCCGGAGCGGACCCCCGCCGCCGCGCGGGCCCTGCGCCCCGCCCCAGATCCGGCCCACGGATCGTCGCTCGTCCCCCCGAGCTGCCCCCCTGCCCGACGACGCCCCCGCGTCCCCGGCGCCCCCCCGACTTCGCGCTGCCTCCCGGCCCCTTCGGCCCCTGGCGCGCCCCTGGCGACCCTTCCCGCGATGAGCGAGCACGTTCAGAACCAACCCGAGGATGCCCTCCAGCCCACGCCCGTGGGGCCGGCGGCCGAGGCCCTGCGCCTGGCTCGCCTGTGGGAGGAAATCCAGACCGTGCTGCAGGGCTATATCCAGCGCGAGCAGTTCGACACCTGGTTCCGGCGCGCCGCCCTGCGCTCCCTCGACGGGCAGGCGATCACCCTGGCGGTCCAGAACAACTTCAGCCGCTACTTCATCAACAACTACTACTCCGAGGTCCTGGCCCGGGCGGTCCTCGAAGTCGTCGGCCAGCCGCGCGAAGTGCGCTTCGAGGTCGATCCGGAGCTGACCTCCGGTCCGCGCCTGCCCACTTCGGCCGTGGGTCAGATCGAACCGTCGCTCCGCGAAGGAGAAGGCGAGAGCCGCTCGACCGCAGCGCCGCTGCTGACCCCGCCGGCCTGGGCCCCGGGCAATCCGAACGGCGCGCCGGCTGCGCGCGGCAAGGGCCGCCTGCTCTCCAGCAGCGACGTGGGCCTCAACGAGGCCTATCGCTTCGAGTCCTTCGTGGTCGGCCCGTGCAACCGCTTCGCATATGCGGCGGCCGTGGGGGTCTCGGAAGCTCCGGGCAAGACCTACAACCCGTTCTTCATCCACGGCAACGTCGGGCTGGGCAAGACGCACCTGATGCAGTCGCTGTGCCACTCGCTGCTCGAGCGCGACCCGAACATCAAGATCCTGTATCTGTCCTGCGAAACCTTCGTCAACCACTTCATCAGCGCGCTCGAAAACGGCGACCTGCAGAAGTTCCGCAACAAGTACCGCAACGTCGACGTCCTGGTCGTGGACGACATCCATCTGCTGGCCAACAAAGAGCGCACGCAGGAGGAGTTCTTCCACACCTTCAACACGCTCTACAACGCCGGCAAGCAGATCGTGCTGTCCTCGGACAGCCCGCCCAAGGACATCCCTAGCCTGCAGGGACGGCTGGTCAGCCGCTTCAAGTGGGGTCTCGTGACCGAGATGGAATCGCCCTGCTTCGAGACGCGCATGGCGATCTTGATCCGCAAGTGCAAGGACCGCGGGCACGAGCTGCCGGAGGACACCGCCAAACTGCTGGCCGAGCGCATCGACACGAACATCCGCGAGCTCGAGGGCGCGGTGGTCAAGCTGATCGGCTATGCCCGGCTCTCGAGCCAGGGCCTGTCGCCGGAGGTGGCTCGGGAGTGCCTGCGCGACCTGTTCGAGCAGCGCAACTTCCAGCCCACGATCGAAGACGTGCTGCGGGTGGTCACGAGCCACTTCTCCGTCAAGCTGGCCGACCTGCAATCGCGCCGGCGCACCGCCGGCATCGCCTACGCACGCCAGGTCGGGATGTACCTCGCTCGGCGCGTGACCTCGCTCTCGCTCGAGGAGATCGGCGGCTACTACGGCGGCCGCGACCATTCGACCGTGCTGTACGCGATCCAGAAGATCGCCCGGCTCTCGAAGTGCGATGCCGCTTGCCTGGAGATGGTGCGCGAGCTCGAGAGCCGCTTGAACACGCGCCCGACTTGAACCCGGCGGAACGGCGGCCGACCCGCGCCGACGGACCCGGTGGCCCGGTGGCGAACGGGCGGTGCCCGGCCCCGGGGCAGGCCGCCCAGGCGCGTCGCGCGGGTGCCCGGGGAGCGGCCAGAAGTCCTGAGCCCGGCGGGCGTGCAGAGCGTCGCGGGTGGAACTAGGGCTGCGATCGGTGGGCAATCTGGGAGCGACGGGAGCGTTCGGGCGACGCGCCCAGGGCAACGCTGCGCGGGGTGCGAGGACCCATGGCATGGAATCGGAACAGGCGACCGGGAGCAGCGGAGGGGGACGAGCAGCGGCGGCCCCGTGCACTGGAAGGCGGGGTCCCAGGGCTGCGTGGGGCCTCGGGGACAGAGCGGTGCGTTGGAAACACGGGGGCGGGCCAGCCGGGAAAAAGGCCAGCAAAATGCCCTCTCTGCACAAGCGAACCGGCGCCGATCGGCGCGCTCCCCGGACCTCGCGGACACCGAGCTGGGCTGGTCAGGGTCGAGAGCTGGCGCTCCGCCGACAGGCTGAGAAAAAATCGACTCGGGCTGCGCCCGAGCAGTCAGACCGGCCTGTTCGCATGCCGTTGGGCCGCCATCCGGCAGCCAGAGAGGCTGGGATCGTCACTGCGCGCCGATCGTTTTCCCTGCCTCTGACTCCCCGCAACCTGTGGATAACCGGTCGAGGGCCTGGGGAACCGGGGTGGAGCCAACGTGGATGCGGGGGCCTGTTGTCCCCAGCCTTGAACACTCCGCCGAGGCTTCTTTGGAGGCCTCTGAATAACTCCCTCGCGGCTCGACATCCATCCACACTTATCCACAGGCGCCCCAACCTTATCCACAGACCTTCAACAGATCGTAAGTCCGTATCCAGTAACGGTTTAGGAGTAGGCCCTGGGCAGGGATCACAAATCGGTTCGCCCATGAAGAAGATGAAGAAGATCTCTATTCTGATGGGACCGATCCCGGAGCTGGCCGTCGCCGCCCGCAGCCCCTGACCCTCCCACCCCATGAAACTGATCTGCGATCGCGAGCGCCTGCGCGAGGCCCTGACCTTGGTCAACGGGATCATTCCGACCAAGAGCACGCGGCCGGCCGTCGAGAACGTCTGCCTGGTGGCCACCAACGATGCGCTCGAGCTGATCGGGACCGACACCGAGATCGCCCTGCGCTATCGCATCGACCAGATCAAGGTCGCCGAGCCGGGCACGATCCTGGTGCCGGGGCGGGTCTGCGCGGACTTCACCCGCGACCTGGTCGGCGAGACCGTGACGATCCAGCTGCGCGGCGACAAGCTGGAGATCGGCTGCGGACCGGACCGCTGCGAGCTGCCGACCGTCGATCCCGACGAGTATCCGGTGGTGGCACACTTCGACCAGGCCGGCGCGATCCCGATCCAAGGGGGTCAGTTCAACCGGCTGGTCAATTCGACCGTGTTCGCCGCGGCCAAGGAGCAGGGCCGTTATGCGATGCATGGCATCCTGTGCCTGGTCGAAGATCAGGTCCTGCGTCTGGTCGCCACCGACGGCCGTCGATTGGCCGTGGCCTCCACACCGATCGACATCCCCAGCGGTCCGCCCAAGCGCGCGATCGTGCCGGCCAAGGCCTTGCACGCCTTCACGCGCTTGGTCAGCGATGGCCTCGAAACGATCCATCTGCACTTCGGGAACAATCAGCTGGGCCTCAAGACGCGCCGTGGCGAATTCTTCGCGCGCCTGATCGAAGGCGAGTTCCCGCGTTACGCGGCTGTGATCCCGAAGGAATCGAACAACCGCATGGAAGCGGATCCCGAGCTGCTTTCCAAGAAGCTCAAGCTGGTCAGCAACGTGACTACCCCGGATGCCCGTGCGGTCAAGCTGCTCCTGACCAAGGACAAGCTGGAGATCTTCGGACGCTCGACGGCGGCCGGCACGGCCAACTCCCAGCTCGAGGTGCGCTACGACGGCGAGGATTCCCAGATCGCCTTCAACCCCGACTTCTTGCTCGAGGGCCTGCGCAATTGCGAGCGCGAGCTGGTCACGCTGGAATTCAACGATCGCACCAGCCCGGGCAAGTTCACCTTGGGCGAGAACTACCTCTACATCGTGATGCCGATCACGGTCGAGACCTGAGCGCGCCGACGTGGGCGACCCGCAGGACAGCGACCTCGAGCCGGATACAGACGAGAGCGGCGAACCGGGCGATCGGCCCGGCCGTCGCCGCTTCGGCGGCTTCGGTTACCGTCCGCAGCCGGGGCCGCGCAGCGGTCCGACCTCGTTGTTCAGCGCCCTGGACCTGCTGCGCCGCGAATACGGCCTGCGCGAACCCACCCAGACCGAAGAGCGCTTCCAGCGCGCCTGGCGCGAGGCGGCCGGCCCCGAGCTGGCCCGCCAGGCCCCGCTGATGCGCTCGCGTGGCGGCGAACTGCTGGTCGAAGTGGCCTCCGCGGCCCTTTACCACGAGCTCGTCGGCTACCGCCAACAAGACCTCGCGCGCCGCCTGGCCGACGCGCTGCCCCCCGGATCGTTCAAGCGCCTGATCATCAGGCGCCGGAGTTGAGACCATGGCCGAAAAGACCGCAGCGAACTACACCGCCGAATCGATCACCGTCCTGGAAGGTCTCGAGGCCGTCCGCGTGCGGCCGGCCATGTACATCGGTGACACCGACGTGCGCGGCCTGCACCACCTGATCTGGGAGGTCGTGGACAACTCGATCGACGAGGCTCTGGCCGGTTACGCCACCCGCTGCGAGGTGTCGATCGAGACCGACGGCTCGATCCGGGTCGTCGACGACGGCCGCGGCATCCCCGTGGACATCCACGAGAAAGAGGGCATCCCAGCGGTCGAGCTGGTGCTCTCCAAACTGCACGCGGGCGGCAAGTTCGACTCCGGGGCCTACAAGGTCTCCGGCGGTTTGCACGGGGTCGGCGTTTCGTGCGTCAACGCCCTGTCCGAGTGGCTCGAGGTCTTCGTCCACAAACAGGGCAAGATCCACTGGATGCGCTTCGAGCGCGGTCGCCGGGCGCGCTCCCTGGAGGTGATCGGCACCACGGACAAGAACGGCACCGAGGTGCGCTTCAAGCCGGACCCGCAAATCTTCACGACCACCGAGTTCGAGCTCGAGCGCATCGCCCGGCGCCTGCGCGAGACCGCCTACCTGATGGGCTCGCGCGGCATCGCCATCTCGCTGAAGGACGAGCGCACCGGCCTGGCCGAGGACTATCACTTCCCTCAGGGCCTGATCGCCTTCATCCAGCACGTCAACAAGAACCGCACGGCGATCCAGGCCGACGTGATCCACTTCCTGCGCGAGGTCCAGTCGGCAGAACGGCCCGGCCAGACCTACCAGATCGAAGTGGCCATGCAATACACCGACACCTACCAGGAGACGGTGTCGACCTTCGTCAACAACATCAACACCCACGGCGGCGGCACGCACCTGGCCGGTTTCCGCTCCGGCTTGACCAGCACGCTGAACCAGTACGGCAAGACCAGCAAGCTGTTCAAGAACGAGAAGGACGTCCCGACCGGGGACGACTTCCGCGAAGGGCTCTCCGCGGTGGTGTCGATCTACATCTCCGAGCCGCAGTTCGAAGGCCAGACCAAGGACAAGCTCGGCAACCGCGAGGTTCAAGGGCTGGTTCAATCGGCGGTCTCCGAGGCGCTGTCGACCTACCTGGAGGAGCACCCGCCCCAGGCCAAGGCGATCCTGCTCAAGGCCCAGCGCGCCATGCAGGCCCGCGAGGCCGCCAAGCGCGCCCGCGATCTGGTGCGCCGCAAGACAGCCTTGGCCAGCGGCAACATGCCCGGCAAGCTGGCCGATTGCCAGAGCACCAATCGCGAGGAATCGGAGCTCTACCTGGTCGAGGGCGACAGCGCCGGCGGCTCGGCCAAGGAAGGCCGTAATCGGCGCTTCCAGGCGATCCTGCCGCTCAAGGGCAAGATCCTGAACGTCGAGAAGTCGACCGCCGACAAGATGCTCGGGCACAGCGAGATCCAGGTGATCATCTCGGCCCTGGGCTGCGGGATCGCCGACGAGTTCGACATCGAGAAGCTGCGCTACGGCAAGACGATCATCATGACCGACGCGGACGTGGACGGCTCCCACATCCGCACGCTGCTCTTGACGTTCTTCTTCCGGCACATGCGCAAGCTGATCGAAGAGAACCGGCTCTACATCGCGCAGCCGCCGCTCTACAAGGTCAGCACCAAGAAGGAAGAGCGCTACCTGGCCTCCGACGCCGAGCTGCGCAAGTTCCTGGTCGAGAAGGGCATCGCTGCCCTGGAGATCGAAGACCATGTGGCCGGCAAGACCTTCAGCGGCACCGAACTCAAGCAGCTGGCCGACGACCTGCGCCGCTTCGAGGACCTGTGCGAGGGTCTGATGCCCGCCTGGAGCCAGGTCGCTCCGCGGCGCATCGTGGACGCCTGGGACGGCAAGCAGCTGCCCGAGCAATGGGCCCGCGCGGGCGGTCAGGATCATTTCTTCGTCGATGCCCAGGAGCTGCGCAACTTCCTCGAGCTGCAACGGGTCGGCCTGAGCGGCGAGCTGTCGGTCTACACCGGCCCCGAATCCGAGGTCGATCCGCAGCAGGCGCATGTCATGACCGCCAGCATCCCGGCCTCGCGGCAACTCTCCGAGGTCTTGACCTCGATCGAGGCCCGCGGCCTCAAGTTCCGCGGCGGGGGCGATTTCGCCGTGCGCGGCGGCAAGCAGGACCAGCACGCCGACCATCTGGTGGCCCTGGCAGCGGCGGTGCGCTCGAGCGCCCAGGGCGAGGTCGAGGTGCAGCGCTACAAGGGCCTCGGCGAGATGAACCCCGAGCAGCTCTGGGAGTCGACCATGGACCCCGAGCGCCGCAGCCTGTACCTGGTCAAGCTCGAGGACGAACTCAAGGCCGACGAGATCTTCACGATCCTGATGTCGACGGGCGTCGAGGCGCGACGCGATTACATCGAGCGCCACGCGCTCGAGGCCACCAACCTGGACGTCTGATCCGCCTGCGCTGGCCGCGGCCGCTGGTTAGGCGGCCAGGCGGCCAGGCGGCCAGCGGAGCAGGCGCTGCGCGGCCCGCACCCCGTTTTCCAACCTTCCATGCCCGCAGTCTCCGATTCCCGAAGCGACGAAGGCCTGCGTCAGGCGCTGCAAGCCAAGCTCGATCGCAAGACCAAGCCGGTCGGCTCCCTGGGCCGCCTGGAGGAGCTGGCGCTGCGCTTGGGGCTCCTGCAAGGCAGCCTGGAGCCGCGCGTGCGGCAGCCCAAGGCGCTGATCTTCGCGGGCGACCACGGCGCGGCGCGGGCCGGGATCTCGGCCTTCCCTCAGGAGGTCACCGCGCAGATGGTCGAGAACTTCCTCGGCGGCGGAGCGGCGATCTGCGTGCTGTGCCGGCAATTCGGGGTCGAGCTCGAGGTCATCGACGCCGGCGTGGCCCGCGAGCTCGCGCCGCGCCCCGGTCTGCGGCTCGGCAAGCCGGCCGCCGGAACCCGCGATTACCTGGTGGAACCGGCCATGGAAGCGGCGCAGCTCGAAACCGCCCTGGCGCTCGGCGAGGTTATCGCGGAGGCCGCCATCCAGGGCGGCTCGAACGTGCTGGTGCTGGGCGAGATGGGCATCGGCAACAGCGCCTCGGCGGCGCTGCTGAGCGCCTGCCTGCTGCCGGCGCCGCTCGAGCCCCTGGTGGGGCGCGGCACCGGCCTCGACGACGCCGGTCTGGCCCGCAAGCAGGCGCTGCTGGCGCGGGCCCTGGCGCGCGGCGGCCGGCCCAGCGATCCCAAGGAGGCCTTGGCCCAGTACGGCGGGTTCGAGATCGTCGCCCTGGTGGGCGCGATCCGGGCGGCGGCGCGGGCGCGGGTCCTGGCCGTGCTGGATGGCTTCATCGTCGGCGCCGCGGCGCTGGCCGCCGCGCGCCTCGATGCGGGCGTGCTCGGCGCCTGCCTGTTCGCGCACCGCTCCCCGGAGCCGGGACACAGGCTGCAGCTCGAGGCCCTCGGGGCGCGGCCCCTGCTGGACCTCGACCTGCGCCTCGGCGAGGGCTCCGGCGCGGTGTTGGCGGTGCCGCTCTTGCGCGCCGCGGCCGCGATCCTCGGCGAGATGGCCAGCTTCGAACAGGCCGGCGTCTCCGACAAGCTGCCCTGAGCATGCAGCGCCTGCGTGCCGAAGTCAGCCTGTTCCTGCTGGCGCTGAGCTGGCTCACGCGGCTGCCCGTGCCGCGCGAGCTCGGCTGGAACCCCGAGCGCTTCGCCGAGAGCGCGCGTTATTACCCGCTGGTCGGGGCCCTGGTGGGCCTGGTGGCCGCCCTGGTCTATGGGCTGGCCGCCCTCTGGCTGCCGACCCTGCCCGCGCTGCTGCTGTCCACGCTGGCGACCGTGCGCCTGACCGGGGCCTTCCACGAGGATGGCCTCGCGGACAGCGCCGACGGCCTGGGCGGCGGCAGCAGCCCCGAGCGGGTGCTCGAGATCATGAAGGACTCGCGCATCGGCAGCTACGGCGCTTTGGCGCTGATGCTGGCCTTCGCGCTCAAGCACAGCGGCCTGTTCGGCCTGGCCAGCATCGACCCGGTGCTGCCCGGCAGCGCGCTGATCGCCGCGCACACGCTATCGCGCCTGTTCCCCACCTGGCTGCTGCGTTTGTTGCCCTACGCGCGCCGGCTGGGCGGCGGCAAGGCCCCCGCCGGCGCGCCG
>JBIKLM010000537.1:0-2811 GCA_044359835.1 Planctomycetota bacterium | reverse complement strand
GCCCTCGGGCTCGGTGGTGATGATCGACCCGGCCATGCGCGATGGCCACAAGCACCTGATCTCGACCACCCCGCACTACAACCCGCTGCTGCTGAAGAGCCCCAAGGCGGACGTGATGGGCATCGGTGTGATGCTCTACGAGATCCTGACCGGCACCCTGCCCTTCGACGAGGTGCCCTGGCAGTTCGCCGGCCGCGAGCAGGGCGGCGAGATCGAGCGCCTCTCCCTGTCCTACTTCCTGTCCTACCCGCCGCCCAAGGAGCTCAACCCGAGCACGCCCGAGCCCCTGGCGCAGATGGTCTATCGCTGCTTGACCGTGCCCGACTACGGCCTGGTGGAGCTCGAGGCCGACCTGGTCAACTTCCTGCGCCGGCAATAGGCCCGCGCAGGCAGCCGCCGCCCGTGCGACCCGCGTCCCGCGCGGGTCGCTGCTTCTCTGGTGCGCGGGTCCAGGGCTCGCGCTCGGCCCGGGCGGGTCCAGCCCCCGCGCTCAGAGGCTGGGAAAAAATCGGCGCGCAGCGACGATCCCAGCCTCTGCGGCCGCCGGATGGCGGCCCAAAGGGCATCTGACGGCCTGGTCTGACTGCTCGGGCGCAGCCCGAGTCGATTTTCTCTCAGGCTGTCAGAGCTCTTGCCACAGGAAGGTCACGCTCTCGCCGGGGCGGTGCTCGGTGACCAGCAGCTTGACCAGGCGCTCGAAGGCGGGGTCGTTGCGGTCCTCGAGGTGCACCAGGTAGACGTGGCCGACTTCGGGCGCGGCGGAGTCAAGGTCGCGGGTGGGCGCAGAAAGCATGCCCCGGGCCCCCCGCAGGAGCTGTGCCCCGGCTTTGGCCTGGGCCTCGGCGATCAAGACCTCCGTGCCACCGCGACGGATCGACATGAATCCGACGCCTCCACCGACCACCTCCCGATAGCCGTGGGCCTCGGACAGTTCGCGCCAGTGTCCAAGGTCGACGATGCGGCCGGTCTGGCCGCCCTGAATGCCCACCGAGAAGGCTCCCGGCTCGTAGTTGCCGTACTCGATCTCGCTGTCGCGGTTCCTCACCTCGCCGTCCTGGAGGATGGCCCCGAAGGAGCCGTCGGCGAAGCTCAGCGAGCTGCGCAGGAAGTCGTTCGCGTAGAGGGTCGCGGAGCGGGGTGCTTGCTCCTCGACGGGCGGCGCCAGCTGCTCGGCCGGCGGGGTTTTTGCAGCCGCGCCGCTGCGGCAGCCCGAGGCCGACAGGGGGGCCAACAAACCGAGGGCGAACAGCAGCGAAACGGAGCCTTGGATTTTCATGGTTCGAGCGCAGCGGGCGGGTGGAGCGGCAGGATAACCGCGCCGGCCCGCGGGCCTCGATGTGCGCGGCGCCCGTCCAGGTCGAGAGCGCCTCGGCCGCCGCGGGGCTGGGTGCGCGGGTGGGCCGGGCGGCGGCGAGGGGCTCGGCCGGTTCCGGCGAGATGGCCAGGGGTGCCGGAGGTTGGGCCCAGCGCTCGCAGCGCTGCCCCGCCGCCGGTGCCGGCGCAGCGGCGCGGCTCAACCCGACGAGCGTTGGCCGCGAGCGATTCGAGCCGGCCCCGCAGCCCCCTTCGGCCACGACCGGCCGGGACACAAACGCCGCGAGCCGCCCCGGACGGGGCGGCTCGCTGGCCTCAAGCCGAACGGCCCCTGCCGAGCCCGCGCGCAGGACGCGGGGCGCGGCGAGCCGCGCGCCTCAACGCTTGGCGGACTTCTTGCGGCGGCCCTCTTCGATGCGCGTCTCGGCCAGGCGATCGGCGGCCACGTGGGTCGGGATGTTTTCGGCCTTGGCGATGCGGAAGACTTCCTTGAGGTTGTCGTAGATCGCGTCGACGCGCGTCAGGGAGTAGGCCTCGTCGTAGCCCTCGGGGCGGCATTCCACGGACACGTTGATGATGCCGCCCGCGTTGATCACGTAGTCGGGGGCGTACAGGATCCCGCGGCGCTTGAGCTCGGCGCCGTGGCGCTCCTCCAGCAGGATGTTGTTGGCGCAGCCGGCGATGGCCTTGCACTTGAGCTCGCCGATGGTGGCGTCGTTGACGCCGGCGCCGCGCGCGCAGGGGGCGTAGATGTCGACTTCGATGCGATGGTGCCCGGCATCGGGCACGACCTGCAGGCCGTAGCCGTCGGCCAGGTCGCGGGCGCGCTTGTCGTTGATGTCGCAGACCATGACCTTGGCGCCGCGCTCCTTGAGCATCACGGCCATCGCGCCGCCGACGGCGCCGACGCCCTGGATCAGGACCGAGCGACCGGCGAACTTGTCGCTGCCGAACAGCTCTTCGAGCACCGCGCGCATGCCCTGCACGACCCCGCGGGCGGTGTAGGGGCTCGGGTTGCCGGAGGAGCCCGACTCGCGCGACAGGCCGGTGACGTACTTGGTCTCCTTGCGCACCTCCTCCAGGTCGGAGATGCCGATGTTCATGTCTTCGGCGGTGATGTACAGGCCGCCCAGGCTGTTCACGAAACGCCCCATGGCATGGAACAGGGCCTTCGACTTGAGCGCCTTCGGGTCGCCGATGATCACCGACTTGCCGCCGCCCAATCCGGTCTGGGCCACGGCCGACTTGTAGGTCATGCCGCGCGCCAGGCGCTTGACGTCGAACAGCGCTTCCTCCTCGGAGGCGTAGGGCAGCATGCGCATGCCGCCCAGGGCCGGGCCCAGGGTCGTGTCGTGGACCGCGATCAGGGCGTGCAGGCCGCAGGCGCGGTCGATGCCGCGCACGACCTTCTGGTAGCCGGGTACCGGGATTTCGGAGATTTCCATGGAGCGGGAGGGGCGCGGGGTCCGGGGAGCCGGCGACGCTGCGGGAAGGGGG
>JBIKLM010000536.1:0-2817 GCA_044359835.1 Planctomycetota bacterium | reverse complement strand
TTGCCGCTTCGGCGGCGGCCTCTTCCTGAGTCGGGAGGGCGGGGGCCTCGGGGGCGCCGCCAGCGGGGCTCGGGCTGGCGGCGGCATCTTGAGTCGATTGCTGCTTGGTGCAGCCGGCGATCAGCGCTGAAGAAAGGATCAGCGTCAGGAGCTGGGAACGCATCGTTGGAGTGGGTTGGAGGGGGGCAGGGCCAAGGCGACTGCGTCGGCCCCGGTTGCGCGAGAAGTCGCGGGCCGCCTTTCAGGGACGGCCGTTGCCTTGAGCCGGACGCCCGCCGCCTTCGGCCGGGCGCTGGGCTTCGCCGCCGGCGGCGGGGCGCTGGGGCTGATCGCCGGCGGGACGCTGGGGCTGACCAGCGGCGGGGCGCTGGGGTTGACCGGCGGCCGGGCGCTGGGCTTCGCCTCCGGCAGCGGGGCGTTGCGGCTGATCGCCGGCGGCCGGACGCTGGGGTTGATCGCCAGCGGCCGGGCGCTGCGGCTGCTCCGCGGCGGGGCGCTGGGGTTGCCCGGCGGCCGGGCGCTGGGCTTCGCCGCCGGCAGCGGGGCGTTGCGGCTGATCGCCGGCGGCCGGACGCTGGGGTTGATCGCCAGCGGCCGGGCGCTGCGGTTGCTCCGCGGCCGGGCGCTGCGGTTGCTCCGCGGCGGGGCGCTGGGGTTGCCCGGCGGCGGGGCGCTGGGCCTCGCCACCGGCAGCGGGGCGCTGGGGCTGATCGCCAGCGGCCGGACGCTGGGGCTGTTCGGCGCCCGGGCGCTGGACTTCGCCGCCCGCGGCGGGGCGCTGGGGCTCACCGCCGGCGGGACGTTGTTCGGCGCCGCGCCCGCGGGCGGAAGCGGCCAGCATCTCCTGGTAGGCCTGGTTGAAGCGCTCGCGGCCGAGGACGGTGCGCCCGCGCTCGAGATAGGCCTCGAAGTTGGTGTTCTCGCGGGCCTCCAGCTCGTCGAGCTGCTTGACCCGCTCGGTGTTGTTGGCCTGCTGGGCGAGCCGCCGCAGGTGTTGGACCTTGCCGAGGCGCCCGCGATGCTGCAGTTCCTCTGCGGCCAGCTTGGCCTGCAGGGCGCGCGGGTTCATGTCGGCGCTCAGCTCTTGGCCGCGATCGGCCGGGCGGCCTTCGGGAGCGCCCGCGTTGGGGCGCTGGGCTTCGCCGCCGGCGGCGGGGCGTTGGGGTTGTTCGGCGGCCGGGCGCTGGGCCTCGCCGCCAGCGGCCGGGCGCTGGGCTTGGCCGCGCTCCTGGCCGAGGGCCGGCAGTCCGAGTCCGAGCAGGGTCAGGGCGATCAGGAAGCGTTGCAGCATGGAAGGCTCCGTGGGCTTCGAGCCCGGGATGATCCGGGGGGTGACGGGGGAACCGCGCACAGGAGGCGCGCCGCCCCGGATACGGACGGCGAGTCTAGCAACCGGCGGAATTCCTCCTCCCGGGCGATCCAACCGAGAGACGCCGCGGGATCGGTTCGCCGCGGCCCGGAGGCCAGGACCGTGGGGGGGACGGCAGCGCTCGTCCGCTCTGGCCCCGGAAGCGTGTCCGCTGAGCCTCCTGCGGGCGTCGGCTGCTGGCCCCCCTGCGGCCGTGGACCGCCGCGTCGATCGGCCCCCGTGCCCAGGCGCGCAATCGGCCCCGCCGGGGCTAACGTGCCCCGATGGCCAGCCCGAGCGACCCGTCCCGGCCCAAGCTCCAGACCACGACCCTGTGGTATCACCCGAGCCAGCAGCACGCCCCCGAGCCGGAAGGGGACGGGGATTCCGTCCCGCGGCGGGCCAGCTTCGGCGACCCGCGCTTCGAAGGCCGCACGCCGAGCTACGTGATCTGGAACCTGCTCGAGCGCTACACGCGGCCCGGCGACGTGGTGCTCGATCCCTTCTGCGGCGGCGGCACGACCCTGGACGTGGCCGCCAGCCTGGGCCGCCGGGCCCTGGGCAGCGACCTGGCCCCGACGCGCCCCGAGATCCGCCGCGCGGACGCCCGCCGCCTGCCCTTCGAGGCCGAGTGCGCCGATTTCGTATTCATGGATCCGCCCTATTCGACACACGTCGAATACTCGGAGGATCCGCGCTGCATCGGACGCCTGGAGGCCTTCGGGCCAGCCTATTTCGAGGCGCTGGAGTCGGTCTTCGCCGAGGTCCAGCGCGTGCTCAAGCCGCGCCGGTACCTGGCGGTCTACGTGCAGGACAGCTTCAAGAAAAAAAAGGGTTTCGTGGGCATCGGCGCGCGCCTGTTCTGCCAGTTGGAGCGCCGCTTCCAAGCCGTGGACCACATCGCGGTGGTGCGCGGCAACCGCAAACTCGAGAGCCCGCGCTTCCACCGCGCGGCGGCGGAAGGGAACTTCTTCCTGCGCGGCTACAACCACCTGCTGGTCTTCAAGCATGTCCCGCCGGGCCCGCCGGCAGGACCGCAGCGCTGAAGCGCCAGGCTGCCGCGCGGGCGACGGCGACTCCCGCGGTTTCAGAGGCTGACCTGGAGTGAGCGGTGGCCACCGCGCCGGCAGGCGCTGCCGGCCCGCCTGGGGCCTGAGGCGCCGCACTGCAGGGCTCATGAAACAAAGTAGGGGGCTCGGGGGGCTCCTGGGGGGTAGCCGGAGTTCGCGAGCTGCCGGGGAACCCAAAGTCAGGCGTCCTGAGACCTTGCCGAGGCCTTGCAGCCCCGGAGTCTGGAGCCCCGCCGACGCCTGTGGGGCAGGCCTGCGGAAGTGCCTCGATTCGCTCAACGCCGCCCGAATTCCCGCGGATCGCCTGCGGCAAAGCCGCTAGAGGCTCAGGGGCGCCAAAAGCGCCGCGGGGCCGCCGCGCCGCCCCGCGCCGCCCGGGCCCCCCCGGGCCGGGGGGGC
>JBIKLM010000535.1:0-2819 GCA_044359835.1 Planctomycetota bacterium | reverse complement strand
CGGCCGGGTGCTGTGAAGAGGGGCAGCAGCTAACGAGTGGGCCTCAGCATCTAGGGGTATACGAACCTGCATGAGCATCATCTGGTGGGACGTGGAGAGGGAGTGTGTTTTGGGCGTTTCCCGTGGGGGCTAAGCGCGTGGCAGCGCCAAGCTCCATCACGAAATTCCCACCAAAATTGGGACTTCAGCGGCCGTGCGGACACCGCCCGCGACCCTTGGGGCAGCTCCACTCCTGGCTCTGGACTCTTGGGTGCCCTTGCGCCCAGCCCCGCCTGTGCCCAGCGGGGGCGAGCCGCGCCAGCGCGGGCGCCAGGGTCGGCCCAGCCTGGCGGATTTGCTCTATGAGCTGCAAGGGATCGAAGGCCTGCTGCGCATCCGCCTGATCACCCTGCACCCGGCCTACGTGACGCGCGCCCTGGCCGAGGCCATCCGCGACAACCCTAAAGTCGAGCGCTTCCTGCCCCTGCCCGCCCAGGCCGGCAGCGACCCCGTGCTGCGCGCCATGAAGCGCGGCTACACCACGGACCTGTACCGCCAGCGCGTGGCCCTCCTGCGCGAAGTGGTCCCGGACATCGAGCTCGGCAGCGATTGGATCGTGGGCTTCCCCGGCGAAAGCGACCGGGATTTCGAACGCAGCGTGGAGTTCCTGCGCGAGATCGGTTTTGCCCAGAACTACGTCTTCAAGTACGACCCGCGCCCGGAAACCAGCGCCTTCGAGTTGCCCGACGACGTGCCCTTAGAGGTCAAAAAAGAGCGCAACCAGGCCCTGCTCGCCGCCGCGCACCGCAGCCAGCTCCAACGCCACCAGCAACACCTGGGCCAGGCCCTCTCCGTGTGCGTGGAAAGCCCCTCCGAGCGCCACCCCGGCTGGTTCCAAGGCCGCACCCGCCACGGCCTGCCGATCAACTTCCCCGGCCCCAGCGACGTCCTGCCGGGCGACCTGATCGGCAGCGAGATCCTAATCGAAGCCAGCGAGGCGACCCCTTTCGGCCTGACTGGGGCACAAAGCGGCGCCACCGTAGCGCACGCAGCCAGCTCTTGAAGCCACGGGCTGCTTGACGCACGCAGCCAGACCGGCCCCTCGGCAAGCCTGTGAGGGACGGGCGAGGTCGGTGCCGGGCTCTCCCACGGCCGGAGGGCCTGCCAGGCGATCCGTTCGGGGATTGGGGCGTATCCCGCTCCTTCCGGCCCGCTACTCGAGAGGCCGGGCTATTCTGGCAGTCGTGCAGGTCAACCCCAAAGACGATGGCCCGCTCAGGTCCCTTGATGGCGGGCCCGCGCTGCCTCCGAGGCCCGATCCCGAACGGGGAGCCGTCGGAGACGTCACACGCTGCCTGGCGTCCCTGGCGGCTGGAGATTCCGGCGCAGCGGATGAGCTTCTGACGCTTCTGTATGACGAACTGCACCGGGCGGCAGGAGCCGCCATGGGGCGCGAGCGCAGGGATCACACGCTGCAGCCCACGGCGCTCGTGCACGAGGTCTGGCTGCGGGTCCTGGGTGCTGGCGAACGCACTTTCAACGACCGCGCCCATTTCCTGCGCAGCGCATCCGTAGTCATGCGTCGAGTGCTCGTCGACCACGCCCGACGCCGAGCGGCGGGCCGCATCGAGGGGGCCGGGCAGCGGACGCCGCTCGAGGACTGGCTCGTCGTGGTCGAAGCGCGGCAGCTCGACCTGATCGCGCTCGACGAGGCCCTGGGCAATCTGGCGGCAGCTGACGCGGAGCTCGCGCATCTCGTGGAGTTGCGCTTTTTCGGCGGTCTCTCTATCGCGGAGGCCGCCGCGGTGCTCGGTCGCTCGACGGCGAGCCTGGAACGGGACTGGCGCGTCGCGCGCGCGTTGCTCGAGCGCTCTCTCGCCGACCCGGCGGAGGATGGGCCGTGAATCCCGACCGCTTACGGGCTCTGCGGATCCTGATGGACGAGGCCCTGGCAGCGCCGGACGGGGCGCGTGATGCCGTGCTGCAACGGGTGCGTGGCTTGGACGAGGCCTTGGCCGGCGAACTAGAGGCTCTGCTCGAACGAGCCGACGGGGACGACGGTCGCTTTCGGCCGCTGTTAGTCCCCGTGGGGACGCGCTACCCCGAGCTTGCGGCGGACCAGCGGTTGGGGGCCTTTCGGCTTGTCCGACCACTGGGGCAGGGGGGGATGGGAGATGTTTGGCTCGCCGAGCGCGATGACGGCGCCTTTGCCCAGCTTGTCGCGATCAAATCGCCCCGCAGTGGCGTCCAGGGGCTCGCAGCCCTGCAGCGTTTCGAACGCGAGCGCGCGTTGCTGGCGGCGCTCGAGCATCCCGGTATCGCGCGCCTAGTCGACGGCGGCGCCACCGCGGAGGGACGCCCGTGGCTGGCCATGGAATTCGTCGAGGGGCGCGCCATTGATCATTTTGCGGCCCAGGAAGGGCTCGATTTCGCGGCACGCGTGGCACTCCTGCTGCAGGTCGCGCGGGCGCTCGCTGCGGCGCACCTACGTTTGATCCTGCACCGTGACCTGAAGCCAGCCAACGTGTTGGTCCGCGCTGACGGAAGGGTTGCCTTGCTCGACTTCGGGATCGGCGCTCTGCTGGGGGACGCAGGCGCGGCCACACGCGCGGGCGGTTCGTATCTTGGAACCCCGCGATACGCAAGTCCCGAACAGCTGCGCGGTGAGCCTTGCACATTGGCTTCGGACGTCTACGCCCTTGCCGCTCTCGCGCGCGAGCTCTGCGCCCCCCATGGCGAGCGACTGGACCCGGACTTGGAGGCGGTGCTTGCCCAGGCCTCTCAGGCCTCGCCCGAACGACGCACCGGCAGCGCGGACCACTTCGCCGCGGAGCTTACCC
>JBIKLM010000123.1:0-10319 GCA_044359835.1 Planctomycetota bacterium | reverse complement strand
GTTGCGCACGGTGGGGACTTCCGGGACTGGGCCCGACTTTCTCGAGGATCACGGTCAAGACGTGCCGGCCGTCATTCGAGCTGAAGGAGAGTACTTGGAGGGGCTTGGACTTGGGCGCAGCGATTTCGAGAGGAGCCTGCTCGGACTTGATGGCCGCACCGACGAGGACCAGAGCGATGAGGGACGTGGTGAGGAATGTGTTCATGTTGGTTCCAGATGGGGAGGGTTAGGGGTGTGGCGTCATCCCGCAGGAGGTCGCTACGGAACGATCCGGTCGATACCGATCGGGGGGGAATCAGAGCTGGCAAATCGCCCAGCTTCCGGTCATTTCTGCACAGGAGTCTACTTCGCCTCAGGTCAGGCCGGCAGCAGGCTGGACACAGTACTTCCAGCCATTGGCGCACGGGGAGCAGACTGAGTCTGTGCTGCCGGGGCGGACTGGGGTGGTCCTCTTCTTGGTTGCACCCCCACAGGTCACCTCCACGTTCACGTTGATGGCAGCGCCTCCCGCCACCGGCGGATCAACGTCGATGTCCGAGGAGCAACCGGCGGGCGGGTTCCCACCGCTGCAATCGGAGACCTGCAGAGGCACCGCGGGCTGAACAAGGCAAAAGAGAAGGCAGAGGCAGAGCAGTCGATCTCGAAGCATGTTGGGAAGACACTCTCTGGTGGTTAATAGCGTAGTCCTTAATTTTTTTTGTTTTCCCCCCCCCCCCCCCCCTCCCCTCCCCGCAAGAGAATTTTCTGAATTCGGGGAGGAAATGGTCAAGGTGGCTGCGATCGCCGGAGACGACCAATCAATGCGATACAATCGGTGACGTTCGCCGGTACTCAGGGCAGCCTCACGGCGTCGGACCGGCCGGGAAATCAGCCCTCTCTCTCGGGCTCCCGGCGCTCACGCGGAGGAATGCAGGCCTATGCGATCGAGGGCCATGGCGCCGTCTGGCCGACTTGAGCTCTGTCCTACCGCGGCGCGGGCAAGAGATCCCCATGTTCGGGTCGCTCGAGCCGCTCCGGCGTCCAGCGCAAAGGGGCCTGTGGCAGGAGCTGCAGCCAGACGAGAGGAAGTCGCCCGCACGCTTGTTGGCGCCCGCGCGGGTCAGGTGGGGTTCGCCGCAGGTGAAGACGACCTTTTCCTTAGGCCGTGGACACCGTCGCCCTCGGGGTGGCAGGGGGCGCAGCCCAGGCCCGTGTGGCCGTCGGTCAGCGCGAACAGGAGATAGGGATCGACGAAGCGCTGGCACTCGAAGCCGGTCTGCACATGGCAATCAGAGCTCGGGACCGAAGCGGAAGCGGTGGTGCGCACACACGCTGGCCGTCTGGATCGGCTAGATCTGCCGGCGACGGGGCCCGGCGCGCTCGGGGGGGGGCGCCGAGCGCCGGGGAACGGGACGGGCCGCCTGGGGCGCGGGGCGGTGCCCGGCCGCCAGCTCCTCGTCCGTCCCGGGTCTTCCCGCATCCGACCGGCTCGGCCGGCGCTCCAGAGGGCCCCCGGAGCCGGTCGCCGGCAGCTGGTTCACGGGGCTCTCCGCCGCCACTCGGGTGCACGGCCCCGCGGCCGGCCCTGGGAGCCCGCCGCGGTCAGCCGTTCGGCAACAGCCCGCGCTGGCGCAGGCCGGCCAGCAGGCGCTCGACGTTCTGATCCACCGATTGGCCCGCGGTGTCGAGCACGAAATCGGCCCCCGTCGGCTCCTCGAAGGCGTGGTCGATGCCGGTCACGTTGGCGATCTCGCCGGCCCGCGCCCGGGCGTAGAGCCCGGTCGTGTCGCGCGCTTCGACCACCGCGAGCGGCGCTTGGCACCAGGCCTCCAGGAAGCGTTGTTCGCCCACGATGCGGCGCACCCGCTCGCGGGACGCGCGCGCCGCGGAGACGAAAGCGGCGATCACGATCAGGCCCTGGTCGTTGAGCAGCCGCGCCAGTTCGGCGGCGCGGCGCAGGTTCTCCTCCCGGTCGGGGCCCGAGAAGCCGAGGTCCGAGCACAGCCCCTGGCGCAACACCTCGCCGTCCAAGGCCACCGCCTGGCGCCCGAGCTCGAAGAAACGCCGCTCGAGCTCGAAGGCCAGCGAGCTCTTGCCCGAGCGCGGCAGGCCGGTCAGCCAGAGGGTGAAGGGGCGCTGCCCCAGGCGCTTGGCGCGCGTCTCCGGTTCGAGCTTGGAGCGCGGGCTGGACAGGTTCTGGCCCGCGTCGTGGGCCACCCGGCCGCGCTCCAGGCTGTCCTCGACCGAAGCGCGCTCGAGGGCCATGCCCCCGGCCAAAGTCGCGTTGGACAGGCGATCGATCAGGATGAAGCCGCCCATCTGGCGGTTCTTGGCGTAGGAGTCGATGGCGAAGGAGCGCGCCGATTCGAATCGCACCCGGCCGATTTCGTTGAGCTTGAGCTCGCTGGCCGGTTCGGAGCGCAGGCTCTCGATGTTCATCCGATAGCGCAGGTCGGTGACCGTGACCGGCGCCATGGCGGTGGCCGTCTTGAGCAGGTACGAGCGCCCGGGCACCAGCGGCGTCTCGTTCATCCACACGACCATCGATTCGATCGAATTGGTCAGCGTGGGCACGTTGTTGGGCCGCGCCAGCACGTCGCCGCGGCTGATGTCGATCTCGTCCTCGAGGGTCACGATCACCGCCATCGGCGCGTTCGCTTCGGCGACTTCGACGCCCGAGCGCAGGATCGACTTGACGCGGCTCTTGCGGCCCGAGGGCAGGGCCACGACCTCCTCGCCCACCCGCAGCATGCCCGAGGCCAGGGTGCCGGCGAAGCCGCGGAAATCGAGGTTCGGGCGCAGCACGAGCTGCACCGGCAGGCGCAGGTCGATCAGGTTGCGATCGCTGGCGATGTGCACGCTCTCGAGATAGGCCAAAAGCGGCCCGCCCGCGTACCAGGGCATGTTCGCCGAGCCGCCGACCACGTTCTCGCCGCGCCGCGCGCTGAGCGGGATGAAGTGCACGTCGCCGAGCTGCAGTTTGGCCAGGAACTCGACGCAATCTGTCTTGATCGACTGGAAGACCTGTTCCGAATAATCGACCAGGTCCATCTTGTTGATGGCGATCACCACGTGCCGGATCCCCAGCAGCGAGCAGATGAAGGCGTGGCGGCGCGTCTGGGGCAACACGCCCTTGCGCGCGTCGATCAGGATGATCGCCAGGTCCGAGGTCGAAGCCCCGGTGGCCATGTTGCGGGTGTATTGCTCGTGGCCCGGCGTGTCGGCGATGATGAACTTGCGCTTGGGCGTCGAGAAATAGCGGTAGGCCACGTCGATGGTGATGCCCTGCTCGCGCTCGGCCTGCAGGCCGTCCATCAGCAGCGCGAAGTCGATCTCTTCGCCGGTCGTGCCGTAGCGCGTGGTGTCCTTGCGCAGCGTGGCCAGCTGGTCCTCGAAGACCCCGGCGCCGTCGTGCAGCAGGCGCCCGATCAGGGTCGACTTGCCGTCGTCGACCGAGCCGCAGGTCAGGATGCGCAGCAGCTCCTGTTTGCCGTATTCGTCGAGCCAGGCCTGGATGCCTCCACGGGCCAGTTCTTCACGGTGACGCATGCGCGGGGCGGCTCGCTTCCGGGGCTCCCGGTGGGTCGAGCGGGGGGGGCTGGGGGCTGCGGGGGCGGGGTGGCGGCTGCGCTCGAGGAGCGCCCTCAGAGTCTAGCGGCGGGAAGGGGCGCCCCGGGCCGCGCCGGCCAGGCGTCTGGCGTGCAGCGCGCAGCGACACACCGCCGCGGCGCTGGCGGGCCGGGCGCGACGTCAGGCCGAGGGCCCCAGGCGCTCCGCGTCCCGCCGCGCTCAGCCCGCCGGGTCCCCGCTGCGCAGCTCCGCCGCGCGGGGCTCGCCGCTGGCGGCGGACGCCCGTCCGGCTTCGAAGCTGCTGCCGAAACGCAACGCCGAGACGATGTGGGCCAGCAGCAGGAGCACCAGCAGCAGCGCGCCCCAGCGGTGCAGGTAGCGCCACAGGCCGAGCAGTCCGCGCCAGCGCTCGAGATCGCGGGCTTGGGCCGCCAGCTCGGCGGCGCGGGCGAACAGCCCCAGCGTGTGGCCGCGCTGTTCGTCGCTCAGCCCCGCGGCGCGGGCCTCGGCGGCCAGCTGGGCCAGGGCCAGGCGGGTCGCCGAGCGCTGGTCCCACCAGCCCGCCAGCAGCGCCAGGGGCGCCACGCGGCGGCCCGCGTCGGCGCTGCCCGCGGGGCCCCACTGGCAGGCGGCCACCAGCTGCTCGAAGCGCTCCTCGGCGCGGCGCGCGAAGGGCGTCGCCGCGGAGCCGAGCTCGGCCAGGCAGCGCTCGAGCTCGCCGGCCAGTTCGCCCAGGGCCAGCTCGCGGCCGTTGGCGGCGCGCGGCACGCGCGCATAGGCCGCGCGCCCGACCGCCCCGGTCAGGCACAGGCCGAGCAGCAGCCAGAGGGCATCGCCGCCCACGGTCGCCCGCGGCGCGAAGGCCGCATGCAGCAGGGCGCACAAGAGCGCCAGCAGGCCCGTGGCCACGTGGGCCGAGAGCCAGCCTTGCAGGCTGCCGAGGCGCAGGCCGCGCAGGCGCTGGCGTGGCCCGCGCGAGCGCCGCCACAGGTAAGCCAGGTTGGCGCCGATCAGCAGGGCGCCGAGGATGCCCAGCAGCAGGCCCAGGCCGGCTCCCGGCCGCAGCCAGGCGTGGTCGGGGTGCCCGGGCCGCAGCGCCAGGGGCAGCCCGTAGTAGCCGCGCTGGCCGAGCGCGAACAGCCCGCAGCCGATGCTGGCCAGGCCGACCAGGAACAGCGAGCGCGAGAGCGGCAAGGGCGCGCTCCCCGGGCGCCGCTGAGCGGGCCGCAAACGGCCGTCGAAGGGCACCAGGCAGCGCTCCAGCAGCTGCTTGGGCAGGGTGCCGCCCAGGAACAGGAACAGCTCTTGGTTGGGGCGCCATTGGGGCTCGGCCGCGGCGCTCGCGCGCAGCAGCACCCGCTCGGGCTCGATGGCCAGCAGCTCGCTGCCGAGCAGCACCTCGAGCTGGCCCTTGGCCCGGGCCTGCTCGAGAGCCGCGGCGTTGCGGCGCTTGAGCCGGAAGAAGGCCTCGCGCCGGTAGGAGAGCAGCACGCGGTTGTGCTCGCACAGGGCCAGGGCCGCTTCGATGGCCGAATCGCCGCCGCCGACCACCAGGATCTCGCGGCCGCGATAGGCCTCGGCGTCCTCCAGGCGGTAGGCGACCTTGGGCAGCTCCTCGCCCGGCACGCCCAGGGTGCGCGGCGTGCCGCGCCGCCCGATCGCCAGGCAGACCGCCGCGGCTTCGATCCGGCCCGCGCTGGTCTCGGCCGAGAGGCCGCCGTTCTCGAGGCGGCTGAGACCCTCGAGTTCGACCCGACCCTCGAAGGGCAGCCGGCGCTCGTGCACCACGCGCTCCCACAGGGCCACCAGCTGCTCCTTGGTGTATTCCGTGGCCGGCGAGCGCGCATACCCCGGCAGTTCGAGCGGCCGCGTCAGCACCAGCTTGCGGCGCGGATAGCGTGAGACCGTGCCGCCCGGCTCCCGCTCGCGATCGATCCAGCGCAGGGACAGACCCTGGCGCTTGGCTTCGAGCACCGCCGCAAGCCCCGCCGGCCCCGCGCCGACCACCAGCAGATCGATCGGGGCCTCCGGCAGCGTCCCCGCCCGCCGCCTGGCCGCCACCTCCGCCGCCACGGCCGCGCCCTGCTCCAGGGCCGGCTGGATCAGGGCTTTGGCGCTGGCCTCGCCGGCCACGAAGACCCCCAACTGCCCCACGGCCTCCCCGGAGTCCTCCAGGACCGGCACGTCGTCGCGCGCTGCCAGGTCGCCCAGCCCGACCACGATCGCCCCGCTCGGGCAGGCCGCTTCGCAGGCCGCGTGGCCCACGCAGTTGGCCCCGCGCACCACCGCCGCTTGCCCGTGCAGGAGCCCGAGCACGCCGTCCTCGGGACAGGCGCGCACGCAGGCCCCGCAGCCGAAGCACTTCGCGAGGTCGATCTGCGGCTCGACCAGCAAGGGCCGATCGGCGCCCACACGCCGCGCCTCGCGGCTCTCCGCCTGGGTCGCGCGCTGACGCCGCTGGGCCTCCGCGCGGGCCGCAAAGCCGGCGCCGCTGGGCCTCCGCGCGGGCCGCAAAGCCGGCGCCGAGCAGCCCCAGGCCGATCGCCAAGGCGGCGGTCCACAACATGGGCGCAGGGAGGCGAGCGCGGCCGGCTCCGCCGCCACGGGCCGGGCGGCGGCGCCCGGCCGGGGCGCGGCCCGGCGCGGCTCAGCGCGGCTCAGCGCGGCTTGGCCGCGCTGTCCTTCTCGGCCGTGGGCGCCACTTCGACGCTGCCCACCAGGCTGGCGGCCGGCGCGTGGGTGCGCACGTACTCGCGGCAGGCGCTCAGGGTCTCCTTGAGCTTTTGATCCACGCCCATGGCCTGGTCCACCAGGCCGTGCACGTCGCCCTCGATCAGGGTCAGGCTCTGGCCCGAGAGGTCGTTGGCCAGGAACAGGGTCACGTCCTTGAGCGACTTGTTGTAGACCTCGAGGGCCGATTGGGCCGGCGACAGGTCCGCCAGGATGGCATCGAAGCTCGCGCGCGCCGCGTCCATGCCCTCCTGGCTCTTCTGGCGCAGCGCCGGGCTGCCGAACTTGGCCAGGTCGTCGGTCCAGCGCCCGAAGTGCGCCTCGGCCGAGGCCTTGAGCGGCCCGGTGGCCGCGCGCAGGCGATAGCTCTGGTCCTCCGAGGCCCGCGCCCGGCTCTGCAGCTCGGCGAAGTTCGTGGCCAGGTCTTCGCCCCCGGGGCTCTTCAGCACCACCTGCAGGGCCTCGAGGGCCGCACCGGCGCGCTGATGGCAGAGCTCGGTCTCGAGGTGCACGCGCTCGACCCGGCCGAGCAGATCGTCCAGTTGTTTGATGCTGGCGGCCTGCTTCTTGTCGCTGGCGCAGCTCGACAGGCACAGGGCCAATCCCAGGGCGAATCCGGCGGAACGCCCAACCTTCGAAGGCTGATTCATCGGAGCTCGGCCACGGGGGCCGCATGGAACCCAGGCGGGGGAACCCCACTCGCACCCGCTCCGCATCGGCCCCGCGCCCTAGGGCCCTTGAGCGCGACCCGGATTCAGCCCCCGGCCAGGCTGCTCGGGTCGATCGGCAGGCCGCGCTTTTCGACGCGCCCCTGGAAACTGTTTCCCGCAGCGATGCGCACCGGCCCGTTGGGCAGGTTCTGGAGTTCCCCGGTGGCCGTCAAGGGATCGAGCACCAGGGCCGGGTAATCGCCGCCGGCCAGGAACTGATTGCCGCCTTCGATGGCCACCTGGCCGCAGGCTCCGATCGAAACCACGGGCCGGTCGCCGCAGCCGGGCGCGAATTCGAAGCGGTTGCCGCTCAGGGTCAAGGAGCCGTTGGCCAGCTTCTCGCTGCCGTCCCAGGCCACCAGGGCGCCCGTGCCGTAGGGCTGCCCGGGGCTGGTCAAGCGCCGCAGGTGCACGTCGAAGCCGGCGCGGTAGGTGCAGCGCTCGACCCGGATGGTGTTTTCCGCGAGCCGCCCGGCGAAGGTGAAGGCGCTGCCGCCCTTGTAGCCGTCGCCCAGCGCCAGGCCCACGTCGGAGACGTTGCAATCGCGGATCACGATCGCACCGCGGCCGGGCGGACCGGAGTTTTCGCGCGCCGTGATCTGCACGAAGGTGCGTCCGAGCTCCTTGGCGTCGATGCGCTCGAGGGTCAGGTCGCCCTGGGGATTTTGCAGATAGAAGCCGTGCTCGTGGCGGATGCGCTGCACGACCGCCCGGCCGCGCCGTCCGGCGAAGACGAAGTCCGCCAGGTTGTGGCCCAGCACGCCCCACTTGCTGCTGTGGGGCCCGCTGTCCGTGGCGTGTTCCCACAGCCCGTCGATGGTGCAGTCGTAGAAGTGGTAGCCGCGGTGCGGCTTGTCCGCCGGCCCCTGATAAAAGATGATCCCGGCCCGCTCGCCGGCTTCGAATTCGATCGATTCGAACTGGATCCAGCCGTTTTCGATCTGCTGGTTGACCGCCAGCGTGTCGCCGGGTTCGTCGCAGACCAGCCGCACGCCGCTCTCGCCGACCACGCGGATCGGGGTGATCTCGGTGCCTCCGCTGGTGCGTGCGTTCCACCAGGCGTTGCCCGAGAACCCGATCCCGAGGCGCGGGTAGCGCCCGGCGCCCACCAGGATCAGGGCCCCCGGCGCGGCCAGCTCGAGGGCTCGCGCGATCGGCTGGCGGTCCTGCAGCGTGCGCCCGCCCGGCAGCTCCAGCAGCCCCGGCCGCACCGACAGGGGCCCGCTCATGCGCCCGCGCTCGGCCTCCAGGTCCGGCGGCAGCTGGGCCCAGGTTCGCCCGGCCGCCGGCAGGCACAGGGTCAGCGGCAGCAACAGGCAGAACAGCAGTCGGCGCAGCAACATGGCAGGGGGTTCGGATCGGGGTCCTTCCCCCCTGGATACGGCCTCGACCGTCCCGCTTCACCCCCGGGATCGGATTCGGCCGCTGGACCCCCGACCCGTGACCCCGCCAGGCCCCCTGAGCTGCCGCCCGCGCGGGCGGCCCTCCCCGCGGGCCCAGGCGGCGAGCTGGCCGAAGCAGGCGGGCAGGATCGGGGAGTTGGGTCTGGTCGGGGTGACCTGGGTGTCGGCGTCGAAGACCAGCGGCCGCACCTCAAGGTTGGATCTGGGTCCACAGGCCGTTGCTGAGTTCGAGGGTCTGGCCTTGGGCGTGGCCCCCGAGGGCCAGGCCTTGCAGGGCCACGGTCACTCCGACCAGGCTCGGATCGGCGATCGGGTCGAGGGTCAGCGCGGCGGCGCCCAGTTCGAGCGTTGCGCTGGCCACCAAGCGCACGTCCACGGGGCTCAGCAGCACTTCGCCGAGGCTCGCCAGGGGCAGTCCGCAGCCCGCTGCGTCGACCCCCGGGCTGGCGGCCCACAGCTGAGCGACCCCGTTCGCCAGGCCCGCGCTGGTCAAGGAAAACTGCGCTCCTTGAGCGAGGCTCAGCTTGGGCGTGATGGCGCTCAGCTCGAGGGCCGGGGCGCTGCAACCGGGCAGGGGGAAGATCCATTGGGGCGGGCAGTCCCAGCGCGCCAGGTACTTGTCGCCGGCGGGGCTCTCCTGGAACTGGCCGCCGAAATAGACGCTTTTTCCGTCGCCCTTGTCGAAGGTCTCGACTGCGAAGACCCACGAGCCCACGCCGGGGCCCAGGGGACTCCAGGCCTGCCCGTCCCACTTGGCCACCCGCAGGCACGACTGGCCGCCCGCTTGGATGAAGCTGCCGCCGGCGTAGAGCGCCGATCCGTTGCCGTCGTCGAACACCGCCAGGTCGTAGATGCGGCTGTTGAGGCCTTCACCCAGGGGGCTGAAGGCCTGCCCATCCCACTTGGCCGCGCGCTTGGCGGACACGCCGCCGGCCTGGATGAAGCGCCCGCCGACGTGCAAGGCCGGCCCGCTGCCGTCGTCGAAGATCGCCATCGAGAGCGCCCAGGCGTCGAGGCCGCTCGACAGCGGGTGCCAGGCCTGGCCGTCCCAGCGCGCGATGTGGTTGGTGACCTGACCGCCCGAGACCGTGAAGCCGCCGCCGGCGAACAGCGCAGGGCCCGAGCCGTCATCGAAAGGCAGCAGCACGCTGACGAAGTCGTCCATGCCCGTGCCGAGAGCGCTCCAAGCCTGCCCGTCCCAGCGCGCGACGTGGCGCACGGGGATACCGCCGGCGTCGATGAACTCGCCGCCCACGTAGAGCGCCGGTCCGCCGCCGTCGTGGAAGCTCGCCAGGGCGTTGACCTTGCCATCCACACCGGCGCCCAGGGCGGACCATTGCTGGCCATCCCAGCGCGCGATGCGGCTCGCGGGCAGGCCGCCGGCGCGCTTGAAGACGCCGCCCGCGATCAGCTCGGGACCGCCGGCGCCTGGATGCACGTGCAAGGCGAACACGGCATCGTCGACGCCGCTGCCGAGGTTCGACCATTCGCTGCCGTTCCACTTGGCCACGTGGTTGACGGTCGCGGCCCCCGCCTGCAGGAAGCTGCCCCCGGCGACCAGCGCCGGTCCACCGCCGTCGTCGTAGGCCGTCAGCGCCCAGACCGTGCCCTTCGGGAAGCCGTGTTGGCCGAAGGTCGGCAGCCAGTTGGGGCTGCAAGGCGGCGAGGTGAGCTGCGCGGCGGCGGGCGCTGCGAGCAGCGCGGCCGCGGCGAGCATCCAGAGCGCGGGGCCGTGGTCCGGCTGAGATCGAGAGGTGCAGGGGCGAGCCAGCCCGGTGGAGATCCGAAGGGGGCAGCGGGGCAGCATGGCCATGGGGGGCAGCGGCGCTGGGGGAGGCCGCGCGGGCGAGGGCGCGGCCGGGGTGGGGGGGGGCGCGCCCCCGGGGTGCCCCGGGCGCGGTGTTTCGAAGCCTAGCGCTGCGCGCCG
>JBIKLM010000122.1:0-10353 GCA_044359835.1 Planctomycetota bacterium | reverse complement strand
ACGCGACTCCAGCTCCTCCGGCCCGACCAGCACCCGGCCCTCGACCAGGGCCTCGTAGCGCTGCTGCCCGGCGGCCAGCTGCCCGCGCAGCTCCGCCAGGCTGGCCTCCGTGAGGCCGACCTCGGCCCCGCTGGCCTCGAGCTGCTGCTTGAGCAGCCCGTGTTCGAGGTGCAGCTGCGCCAGCCGTCGTTCGATCTGGCTGCGCTCGTCGCGCTCCGCGGCCAACCGGTGCACCAAGACGCCCAGGGCGCGCTCCTGGTCCTCGAAGCGCTGCTGGCTGCCCTGTTCGAGGGTCGTACCGGAGAGCAGAGCCAGGGTGCCGAAGCTGAGGACCAGTCCGAGGCGGATCATGGGGCGGGTGCTGGGCGATGAGCCGGAATGCCTGGCACCCCGGTTCCCAGAGGTGGGCCGAACACCTCGTCGGGCCCTATCGACCGGCGGCGACCGGCGGGGTGAAGCGCGCCTGCATCCCGGCCTCGACCCGGCTGCTGTCTCCGTCCTAAAGACCTGCGGGAGCCTGACTTCGGTGTGGGGCGTCAACCCGCGTGCAGGCCCGCCGAACGCCCGGCCGTGGCCGTCCGACAGGGCCCCAGCCGGCGCTCCCGGAAAGGCTTTACCACCCGCGCCCGAGACCCGAGGCTAGGCTGTCCCTCGCCCTGCGATGGGCCCTCGGACATGCCTTCCCTGCGCCCGCTGCTGCTCCTGGCCCTGTTGGGCGGACCGCTGACCCTCGCCCGGGCCCAGACGGTCTGGCTGGTGGACGCCTCCGGCGGCGGCAATTTCTCGAGCTTGGCGGAGGCGGCTGCGACCGCGGAATCCGGCGACGTCCTGTGGATCGCACCCGGGGAATACGGCCCGCTCAGCACCACCAAACGCCTGACCCTGCTGGCCGACGAAACCGAGCCGAGGCCCCGGGTGGCCTCGATCGAACTGCTCGGCGCGGCCGGGTTCCAGGCCCTGCACCTCGAGATCCGCTCCCTGCGCCTTTCCGGCCCGGGACGCGTGTTGATCGACGACTGCCGCATCGGCCCCGGCGAATTCTGGCGCAACTTCTTCGGCACCTTCCTGGTCACCAACGGCGCCGATCTGCTGCTCAGCCGCTGTTTCGTACAGGGCGGCTTTTTCGCCGCCGACGGCGCCCCGGCCCTGCTGGTGGAGAAGGGCTCGACCGCCCAAGTGGTCAGTTCGGTCCTGCGCGGCGCCCACGTGGCCGCCTCCGAGGACTTCAAGCTCTCCGGTTTTGGCGGTCCCGGACTGGTCGTGCGGACCTCCGCGCGCGTGTGGGTCGTCGACAGCGAGCTGCAAGGTGGGGATGGTCAGGATTACGGCCAGGGCAGCGCCTTCCAGCCGGGAGGCGGGGGCTCCGGCCTGGTGGTGGGCTCGGGAGCCCGCGTCGATCTGCGCGGCCAAGCCAACGACCGCCTCTCCGGCGGCCTCCAGAACCCCGGCCTGTCCGGCCCGTTCGACGGTCCGGCCCTGTTCTGCCAGCCCGGCCTGCCGACGCCCCAAGCGCTGCTCGGTCCGATCTCCATCTCCGGCACCGTCGCCGCCTGCGCGGTGCAGGGCGATCCGCCGCGCTCGTTCCTGGTGCCCGCCGACCGCGACGTGGGCTCCCCCGAGCGCCGCGTGCACTGCTTCGGGCCGGCCGGCCAGGCGGCCGTGCTCGCGACCAGCTTCCAGTCCGCGCTGGAGGCTCTGCCTTTGGTGGCCGAAACGCCGGTGTTCCTCGATTCGGGCGCTTTGGCGGAGCTGCTCCCGATCCTGCTGCAGGGTTTCGACGAGGGCGCCGAATACACCTGGCTCGCGCCCTCCGGTCCGGCCTTCGCCGGGCTCGCCTACCACGTGCAACTCTTCGAAGTCTGGCCCGCCTCCGGACTGCTCGGCGCCAACTCGATCACCTTCGTCCTGGCGCCCTGAAGGCCTCGCCGGGGCCCCTGCGGGCCGTCGCCGGCCGCGCGGCCCCAGCGGCGCGGCGAATCGATCGGCGACGGAGCCCAAAGGCATGCTGACGGGCTGGTCGTGCGGCTCGGGCGCAGCCCGAGTCGGTCATTTCTCAGACTGTCGGGCTCAGCCAAAGCCGAGTTTTCCTCAGCCTGTCATCGCGATTGGCCGTTCTCGGCGGCCGGCAGCAGCTCGACCTCCAGGATGCGGTCGCCGACTTCGAGCAGATCGAGGACCTCGAAGCCGCGCAGCAGCTGTCCGAACAGGGTGTAGTTGCCGTCGAGGTGCGGGGTCGGCCGGTGCGTCACGAAGATCTGGCAGCCGCCGGAGTCGGGATCCTCGTTGCGCGGCATGCCCAGGGAGCCGCGCAGGAACTTGCGCTCGCTGAACTCGCTGCGCAGGGGCAAGCCACGCCAATCGCTGCCGCCGTTGCCGTCGCCGCGCGGGTCGCCGCCCTGCACGACGAAGTTCGGCACCACACGATGGAAGCCGAGATCCTCGAAATGGCCGCGCTTGGCCAACTCGATGAACGAATACACGTGCAGCGGTGCTTCCGCCGGGAACAGCTCGAAGACCAGCTCGCCGCGGTTGGTTTCGACGCGCACCAGGGGATTGCGCGTCCAGCGCGGATAGTCGATGCCCGGCAGGGGGATCGAGCGCGGCGCGCCCGGCGCGGCGCTCAGCTCGGGCACGGCCAGGTCCGGGTACAGCGCGCGGAAGGCCTCGCGGGCCACCTCGGTCACCCGCGGGTGGGGGTAGCGCAGGGCCTGTTCGAGGATCGGCCGAGCGCCCTCGCCGCCGATCTGCCGCACGTTGAGCAGCGCGTTCCAAGCCACCTCCGCCGCGACCTCACCGGCCGAGGACTGGAGCGCCTCCGAGAGGTGCGGCAGGTCGCGCTCGCTGGAGTGGGGCCGCAGCGCGAGGATCGCTGCCAGGCGGCGCCCATTGTCGAATTGGCCGTCGAGTTCACGGCGCAAACGGGCCAGGTTCGCTTCGCTGGGCAACTCGCCGAGGGTCTCGATCGCGGCGATCGCCACGAAGGGCCGCACGTCGCGCAGGCACTCGTCCAGGACCGCCGCCGCCGCCTGGGCCGACAGGTGCCGCAGGGCTCGCGCCACACCGGCCCGCTGGACCGCATCCTGCTCCCGGAACAGGTCCTCGATCGCCTCCAGCGCCACCGCTTCCGGCCCCTGCTTGCACAGGCCTTCCAGCGCCGCCACGCGCACGCTGGGCGAGCGATCGGTCAAGCCGCGGCGCAGCAGGGTGCGCACCTCGGAGTTGCCCGGGGGCAGGTTGCCGAGCGCGCTGTTGGCCAGGCCGCGCACGTGCGCGGAAGGGTGCCGCGCGCAGCTCTCGAGGCTTTCCAGGGCCTCCGGGGTGGGGCGCTTGCCCAGGGCTTCGAGGGCCTCGCAGACCACGCGCCAATCGGCATCCTGGGTGGCGGTCAAGAGCGCCAGGGAGCTCTCGCTCGGGGCCCCGGCGTCCCAGTCCGGTTCGAGCCGCGCCAGGCCCTGGGCCGCGAACAGCCGCGCGGTCGGTTCGGCGTCGGCGATGTATTCGAGGAATCCGGCGCGCCCGCGATCGCTGCGCCGCCGGGCCAGGGCGTACAGCGTCATCCAGATCTCTTCGTTCGAACGGGCCGCCTCGCCGCGTCCGCTGACCGGGCTCAGCGCCTCGATCAGGGCGCGGTCGATGCGCGCCGCCTCCCGGCTGGTGCGGTCCCAGCGCGCCAGCCCGGCGATCGCCTCGAGGCGCACCCCCTGGTCCGGATCGCCCAGGGCGCGCAGCAGATCGGCGGTCAGGCTCGTTTCGCCGACCCGCGCGCCGGCCTCCACCACCCGCGCGCGCACGGCCGCATCCGGCTCGCTCCAATGGCGCGCCAACACGCCGGCAGCGGTGGTGTCCCCGCGCTGGCCGAGCGCCCAGGCGGCCCGCCGGCGGACTCCGCGGTCCGGATGGTCGAGCGCCTGGCACAGGGCCTGGGTGATGCGGTCGCCCGGAGCCTCGAGGGGCAGGCGCGAAAGGGCCAAGGCGGCCCGCGCCGCGAGCGGCGGATCGCCGGCCTGCAGGAATTCGATCAGCCGCCCGGCGCCCTCCCGATTTTCCTCGAGTCCGGCGATTTCGGCGAAGTCCGAGCGCGTCGGCAGGGCCACCGGGGTGCCCTGGGGCAGATCCTGGGCCGCGCGCAGGCGCTCGGCCTCCGCGGCTTGGCGGTCGGCGGCCGACTGGCAGGCGGACAGGGCCAGGCCCAGGGTCAGCGCCCAGCCCAGCGTGCGGCGCGGGTTGCGAGCGGAGAGCGGGGCGGCGGAGCGGCGGGCGTTGAGCATGGCGCGGAGGGCAGGGCGAGCGCGGACGGCGCCGGCCTCGGTTAGCATGCGGATTGAGCCCGCGGGGCTCCAACTCGACCCACGCACGCGCCGCTGGCCGGTACCGCTGCGGGACCGGGTGCTTCCCAGACGGCCCTTGAAGCCGGGGCACTCCGGGCCTTCGATGCGGGGGTGACCAGGCCCCTCCCTCCCATGCCGCTCGAATCGATTCCGAAGGCCCTGGCCGAGCTCAAGGCCGGCCGGATGGTGATCCTGGTCGACGACCCCGGCCGCGAGAACGAAGGCGACCTGGCGATGCTGGCCGAGCACGTCACGCCCGAGGCGATCAACTTCATGACCCGCGAGGCCCGCGGTCTGGTCTGCCTGCCCATGTCCGAGGAGCTCTGCGACGCCCTCGAGCTGCACCCCCAGGTGGGCAAGAACACCAGCCGGATGACCACCGCCTTCACGGTCTCGATCGAGGCCGCCCAGGGCGTCACCACCGGCATCAGCGCCGCCGACCGGGCCCACACGATCCGCACGGCGGTGCGGCCCGGCGCGCGCCCCGAGGACCTGGCCCGTCCCGGCCACATGTTTCCCCTGCGCGCCAAGAACGGTGGCGTGCTGGTGCGCGGCGGCCAGACCGAAGGGGTCGTGGACCTGGCGCGCCTGTGCGGCGCTCGACCGGCCGGCGTGATCTGCGAGATCATGAACGACGACGGGACCATGGCCCGCATGCCGGATCTCGAGCGGTTCGCCAAGAAGTGGGACCTGCGCATCGTCACGATCGCCGACCTGATCGCCTACCGGCGCATGACCGAGCGGCTGATCGAGCCGGTGCAGATGGACCTGCCGATGCCGACCCGCTACGGCGAGTTCCGCGTGCACCTGTTTCGCTCGACGGTCGACGGGCGCGAGCACCTGGCCCTGTGCACCCCGGACATGCCCGGGCCGGGCCTCGACGGGCCGCGCCAGGCCCTGACGGATCCGGTGCTGGTGCGCGTGCACAGCGAGTGCTTGACCGGCGACGTGTTCGGCTCCCTGCGCTGCGATTGCGGCCCGCAGCTCGACCTGGCCCTCGAGCGCCTGGCGCGCGAGCGGCTGGGTTGCCTGGTCTACATGCGCCAGGAGGGCCGCGGCATCGGCCTGGCCAACAAGCTCAAGGCCTACGCCCTGCAGGACCGCGGGATGGACACGGTCGAGGCCAACCAGGCCCTGGGCTTCCCGCCGGACCTGCGCGAATACGGCCTCGGCGCCCAGATCCTGTCCTACCTCGGGGTGCGACAGATGCGGCTCCTGACCAACAACCCCAAGAAGATTGCCGGCCTCGACGGCTACGGGCTCGCGGTGGTCGAGAACGTGCCCTTGGCGACCCCGCCCAACCCGATCAACGCCCGTTACCTGGCCACCAAGCGGGACAAGCTGGGCCACAGCCTGCCCGAGTCGAGCCCCGAGAACGAGCCGCGGTCGACCAGCCGGCCCTGATCGGTCGCTAGGCGCCGGCGGGCCGCCGCAGCCCGGAGCGGGGCCCTGGGGCCAGGGATTTCATCGGTTCGGACAGGGGAGCGCTGCGGGCCGGGGGCTCCGTGCGACCGGATTGGCCCAGCACCGGGGGCCGGGCGGCGGCCACGAGGTCGAGCGCTGGGCGGCCGCGGGCGCTGGCAGGCCGCAGCCCGGGGCCCGTGGGGCCAGGGGGCCCGGATCGGGGGGCTGGAGGTGGGGGGGGGCGGGCGGGGGGCGAAGATCGTGGGCTGGAACGGGGACGCCTTGGCGGGGCCGCGCGAGCGCTGGGACCGGGCCGGGGGCCCGGGGCGGTGGGGAATGGGGCGCGGCAGTGGGGTCCCGGGCGCCTCCCGGCGGGGCAGAATCCGGGGCCCGGGAAGACGCCGGGGCCGCCGGGCGTCGCTCCGGCGATGGGATCCCTGGCCATGACCTTCGAGACCAACCCGCCCCCCGAAGCGGACCCGGATGCCGAGCTCGTGGAGGGCGCGCGGCGGGGGGACCAGGCGGCCTTCGCCGAGCTGGTGCGGCGCTACCAGGACCGGCTGTTCGGGCTGGTGCGCGGCTACACCCGCAGCGCCGCAGAGATCGAGGACATCGTCCAGGAGACCTTCCTCAAGGCCTACTCCAAGCTCGACAGCTACCGGGCCGAGTCCTCCTTCTCGACCTGGCTCTGCCGCATCGCGGTCAACACGGCCCTGGACCAACTCAAGCGCCGCGGCCGCTCGCCGCTGTTGGAGTCCGGGGGCGCCGAATGGAGCCTCGAAGAGCCTTCCGAGGCCACGCCCGGCCCGCCGCCGCCCGATGCGCGCCTCGAACGCGCCGAATTGCAGGCGATCACCGAGGCGGTGCTCGACACGCTGCCCGAGCCGTTCCGCTCCGTGCTGGTGCTGCGTGAATTCGAGGAGCTGTCCTACATCGAAATCGCGGAGCTGCTCGACATCTCGATCGGCACGGTCGAGTCGCGGCTGTTCCGCGCCCGCGCCCGCTTCAAGGAGGCCCTGGCCCAGGTCCAGCCGGAACTGTTCCGCGACCTGTCCGGGCCCGGACCCGATGCGCCGCGCAAACGCCGCCGACTGGGCGGTTCCGGCCCCTCCGCGGGGCGCGCCGGCCGCGACTGAAACCCCTGGACGAACACCGCCCTGCCGCCTGCCGCTCCCGCGGGCAGCGCGGGGCGCCCGCAAGGAATGCCGATGAACCGACCCGAACGACCCGAGCTGCCGCTGGCCTGCGCCCGCGCCCGCGCCCTGCTCAATCGCTACGGCGATGGCGAGCTGGAGGAGAGCCTGGCCGCGCCCCTGCGCGGACACCTGCTCGAGTGCCCCGAATGCCGCGCGCGCTTCGCGGCCGAGCGGCACCTGCGCCGCTGGATCGTGCGACCCGAGGCGCCGCCCGTGCCCGCCGGATTCGCCGAGCGCGTCGCCGCCTTGGCCTTCGCCGGGGCGGCGCCCGCGGCCCCGCTGGCGCCGTCGGTCCGGCCCAGCCCGCTGCCCTCTGCGGAGCCGGCCCTGCGCTTGGTGCTGTGGCTGACCGCGGCCGCGGCGGCGGCGCTGCTGATCCTGGCCCTGGCGCTGGGCAGTCTGGGCCGGCCCGGCGGCGAGGAGCTGGTGGCCGAGCCCCTGCCCGAGGTGTTGCAGCAGCTCGACCAGCTCGAGCGCGAACTCGAAGCCGTTCCCGCCTGGAGCGCGCGATGAGCGCGGCCCCGCGACTCGAGCGCTGGATCGTGACCCTGGCGCTGGTCAGCGCCCTGGCCGGCTTCGCCGCCGGTCAGCTCAGCGCGCGCCTGAGCGCCGAGCCCGGCGCGCCGTCCGGGGCCTTCGGGGAGTTCCGGCGCGCCTTCGAGGCCGAGTTCCAGCTGGGTCCCGATCGACGCCGCGCCCTGGCCTCGGTCCTCGATGCCTATCAGGGGCATCTGGAGGCCCTCGAAGCGCGCGGACTGGCGGCCCTGGGCCCGGAGCTCGAGCGCCTCAACCAATCGCTTTCCGAGATCCTGCGCAACCGGGTGCTGCCCGAGGCCGAGCGCGAGCGCTTCGACCAGCTCTGCCGCGCGCGCCGCCTGGGCGCACCCGCCGGCTGACGCCCTTTCCATCCAGCGCCCCAGGATCCCACTCCCGGAGCCGAAAGTCCGAGGCCTCGGTCCCGGCCTCCCACGGGCTCCGGCCCGGGCCGGGACCCCCGATCGGCTAACGTATCGCCCTGACCTCCGCCCGCCCCGCTCGCTCGACCCCCTCCGCACGCCATGTCCCGTACCACCGGCCTGCGCCTCGGCACCAGGCGCTTCGAGATCGTGGCGCTCGATGGCAGCGCCAAGAAGCCCAAGCTGCGCGCGCTGGCCGCGGGCCGGAGCGCGGACGCCGGCAGCGGCCTCGAGGGGCAGAAGAGCGCCCTGGCCGAGCTGGTCAAGGGTCAGCGCAAGGCCTTCGAAGCCGAGGAGATCCAGCTTTCGATCGACGGCGGCCTGGGCATCTACCGCCATCTGTCGCTGCCCTTCGCCGAGCGCGAGAAGATCGAAGAGGTGATCCGCTTCGAGGTCGAGAGCAAGATCCCGCAGGCGGACATCGACAACCTGGTGGTCGATTTTTTCATCACCGAAGCCACGCCGGTCGAATCGCACCTGCTGGTGACCGCGTTGCCGACGCCCGCCCTGCGCGAGCGCATCGAACTGGCCGCCAGCGTCGGGCTCGAGCCGGTCGAGGTCGAGCTCGAGACGGCTTCCCTGTTCCACGCGGCCGAGTTCATGGGCGCCCTGACCGCCGGGGCGGCCCAGCTCTTGGTGCACCTGGGCGAGCGCACCACCTCGATCGTGGTCGCCTCCGACGGCCGCCTGCGCAGCATGCGCGCCCTGCACCTGGCGATCGACGGGGAGGCCGAGCCGGTCGCGGACGGCGAGGCGGGCGCCGAGGCTCCCGCTCTCGCGCCCCTGGACCCGGCCCAGCTCCTGCCGCGCCTGCACAAAGAATTCCTGCGCACGCTGACCTCGGCGGACAGCGGCGTGCCCTTCGACCGCGTGTGGGTCTGCGGGCTGGTGCCCCCCGGGCTGGTCGGCAGCCGCGTCGGTGAGGTCGAGGTGGCCCTGCTGGACCCCCTGGGCAGCATCGGGAAAGAGGACCTGCCGCCCGAGGAGCGCGCCCGTTACACCCTGGCCTTCGGCGCCGCCTGGGGCCGCATGGGCAGCGGCCAGCTGCACCCGCACCTGCGCCGCGATGGCCTGGCCTACGCGGGGACCTTCGAGCGCCTCGAGCTGCCCCTGGGCGTGCTCGGCCTGCTGCTGCTGACGCTCCTGTTCTCGCGCTACATCATCGTTCGCAAGCAGATCGAACCGCGCCGACAGGACGTGGCCCTGTGGATGGACTGCGTGCGCAACTACACGGTCGGCCGGCCCGAGGAAGGCATCCCCGGATCCCTGACCGACCCGCCGAAGCAGCTGGTAACGATGCTCAAGGAGATCCTGGCGGGCAAGCGCGACCAGACCCAGACGCCGCTCGAGCAGTTCGACTCGATCAAGAGCTACCTGGACAGCGAGATCCGGCGCTACAAGACCCTGCTCGGCACCGGCGACACCTCGACCCAGCCGCAGTCGGCTCTGACGGCCACCAATCTCGTCTTCGACGTGATCAACGGCCTGGGCGAAGAGCGCATCGGGCGCATCGCCGTGCGCAAGCTCGACGCCAAGTGGGTGCGCGCCGCCGGCGGCGATCGCGATCCCGAGCACATCGCCGTGCGCCTCGACCTGTCGTTCTTCGCGGACGACGACGTCAAGGCCACCAACCACTTCAACAACCTGATGGAAGCCTTGGACGGCCAGGAGTGGTGCCTGGGCACCGGTCGCCAGGCCCTCGAGCCCTTCAACGGCGAGAACCGCGGCTCGGCGGTCAACGGCGTCGAGGTCAAAGTCGACGTCTCCAAGTCCCCGGCGCTGCGCTCCGAGCAGGCGGCCGCCGAAGGCGCCCAGAGCCCCGCCCGCGGCTGAGGTCCGACCATGAGCTTGCTCCAACACCTGACCCTTTCGCGCGGCATCATCCTGGGCAGCTTCCTGGGCTCCGGCGTGGTCGGCTGGCTGCTCTATCGCGAGCAGCAGCGCCTGGCCGATCTGCAGTTGGCCGTGGACGAGGCCCAAAATCGGGTGCCCGTTTTGGTCAACAAGGCCCAGGAACTCGAGGGTCTGATCAAGGCCACGGCCCGCGAGGACTTCGGCAGCTCGGTCCAGGCGCTCGAAAGCTACATCGTCCAACGGGCCGCCGACCCCAAGGTCAGCCTGGGGCAGGTCGAGATCAGCAAGCCCAACGAGCAGGTGATCCAAACCGCGCGCAAGGATGCGCCGGGCGTGCGCGATCTGGTCTACAAGATCACCCCGGCCAGCTCCGCCAAGGGCGAGTATTCGCGCGGCGAGATCTCGAACTTCTTGTACCTGCTCGAGCAGGACAGCCGCCGCGTCAAGGTCACCGGCTTGACCATGACGCCCACGGACAAGGGCGCCAAGGTGGACCGTCTGCTGAGCGACCGCTGGAAGTACGACGTCGAGCTGCGCGTGCGCGAGAAGTTCGAGGCCCCCAAGGCCAACTGACCTCCGCCGGCCGCGACTTCGTGATCGACGCGCCCAGTCCGG
>JBIKLM010000534.1:0-2847 GCA_044359835.1 Planctomycetota bacterium | reverse complement strand
CGACCCGATCGCCAACGGCGCTGCTGGCCTGGCCGGCAACGACGGCGAAACCTGGACCGTGCTGCAGTGATCGCAGCGGCGGGGCCCTGCGCCCCGCCCGGGAGCCGGCCCGCTCGAGCGGGCCGGTCGAACAGCGGGCGCGCCACTTCGGTGGGGCGCCCGCTGGGCGTTGAGGGGTGCTGCGCGGAGGCGGGGGCTTGGCCTTCGCAGGGGCCCGGGCGGGGCGCTCAGGGAGCCTTCGAACCCGCGGCCGCGGGCAAGCGAAAGAGTCGTGTGGCGTTCTCGCTGGTCTGCGCCGCCAGCGCGGCCGGGGTCAGCCCGCGCTGCTCGGCCAACAGCCGCACCACCGCCGGCACGAAGCTCGGCTCGTTGCGCTGGCCGCGCTTGTCCTGCGGCGGCAGGTAGGGGCAGTCGGTCTCCACCAGCAGGCGCTCGAGGGGCACGCGCTCGGCGGCGCGGCGGTTCTCTTCGTTTTTCGGGTAGGTGACCATGCCGGAAAACGAGATGTAGAAGCCGGCCTCCAGATAGGGGGGCAGCTCCTCTGGGCCCATGCCGTAGCAGTGCATCACCGCGCGCACGCCGGGGCAGGCGGCCACGGCTCGGGCGGTCTCCAAGTGGGCGCTGCGGCAGTGGATCACGGCGGGTTTGTCCAGGCGCCGCGCCAGGTCGAGGGCCCATTCGAAGTTCTCCAGCTGGCCGCGCTCCTGGGCGCGACCGCGGAAGAAATCGAGACCGGTCTCGCCGATCGCCACCACATCGGCTTCGACCGCCAGCGATTCGATCTCTGCGCGGGCCTGGGCATGGAACGACTCGCTGTAGCCCGGATGGATGCCGGCGGTCGGGAACAGCCCGGGGTGCTGGCGGCACAGCTCGCGCGCCAGCCGGCTGCTCTCGGGGTCCGTGCCGACCACCAGGCAGCGCTCCACCCCTGCGGCGCGCGCGCGCTCGAGCACCGCCGGCAGATCGCGCAGCAGCCCGGGCTCGAACAGGTGCGTGTGCGTGTCGGTGATCATGGCTTCGGTGGGAATGCGTGGAGCGGAGCTGTGGGCCGCCGCCCTGGGCCCGCTCGGAAACCTGGGGGTTTCGCGCGCCGCGCCAGCCGATCCCGGCCCAGACTCGCTGCCCGCCGCCGGCGGGCCGACAAAAACTAGCAGCCTGCGGCCGCCGATCCGCCGTGGCCCGGGGCGATTGCCCCTGCGCGGGTCAGCGGCCTGCCGAACCGAGCCGCAGGGCCAGCTGATCGAGGGCCGAGGAGAGGAACTGCTGCATGCCCGGATCGGACTCCAGCTCGAGCACCGCTTGGATCTCTCGGGCTGCTTCCTCCGGGGGCAAGCAGGCGATCAGGCTCTGGGCTGCCAGGCGCCGCAGATAGCGGTCGCCCGTCGATTCGGTCAGCACGGTGCGCAGCGCGGCCAGCCCCAGGGGGGCGCAGCGCGAGCCGAGTTCCTTGACCGCGCGGTTGCGCGCGGCGGCTTCCATGCGGATGTCGGTGGCCACGCTGGTCAAGAGCGGCAGCGGGTCCCTTTGGAGGCGATCGGCGGCGCTGAGGTAGGCGCCCAGCAGCATCTCCTCCCGAGGCCAGGTGGCCGTCGGAACGCCGTCGCCGAGGACCCGCTCCAGCAGGGTCGTCAGGCGCTCGGGAGCGACCTCGGCCAGCAGCTCGGCGCAGCGCGCGCGCAAGCCCAGGTCGGCGCGGATGCGGCCGCCGCGATAGTCCTCGAGGGCCTCGAACAGGACCGGCTCGAGCAGGCTCGGGGCGGCCCAGGTGGCGCCGGTCAGCAGGCCGTCGCGCAGCAGGGCGTCGTCCTCTGGAGCCGCCTCGAGGCGCGCCAGCAGGCCCGCTCCCAGGGGGTCCGGTGCGCTGCGCAGGCGCTCGAGGGTCTCTCGGCGCCGGCTCTGCCAGGCGCGGCGCAGGTCGCTGGTCACCGTGGGGTCGAGCGGGGTCAGGGCGCGCACCAGATCGGCCAGGGCCAGGTCGAGATCGCTTTCGGGCCAGGTCTCCGGCCCGTCCGACGGCAGCCGTCCGCCCAGGGCCGGCGTCCCGCCGCCAGGGGCCGCCGTGTGCTTGCCCGAGGACCGCGGCGCCCCTCCGGCGGCGGCCTCGGCTGGCGCGCCTTGGCGCCCTTGCGGGGCCGCGGGGCGTTCCCCGCAGGAGCCGACCCAGGGGGCCAAGCAGAGCAGCAGCGCCAGCCGGGCGAGGTGCTGCCAGGCGTCGGTGGATCCGGTGGATCCGGCGGCGGGGCGCTGGGTTGGGCGGGGTCGGCCGTGGTGCATGGCAGCGGGGCAGGATAGCGGGCCGGTCCACCCGGGTCTCAGCTTCCGGAGGTGACCCCGGCGCCGCGGCGACCTAAAGGATCCAGAATCTGCCCGCGGCCCGCCGGCGTCGGGGCGGCGCTTTCGCCCCCTGCGGATCCGGTCCGGCGGCGCGTTCCGTACCATTCCGCCCCACGGCGGGAATCGCCCGCCGCCCAGGCCGGGCGGCTGGCCCGATCCGTCCGCATCCCTCAGCGCCCCCGCTTGACGCCCATGCCCCGGAGCCCCGAACGCTTCCAAGCGCCGTCCACCTCGGCTCAGAGCCAGGTCCAGACCTGGCTGGCCATCGAATCGCCCGCGGCGACTTCGCGGGCAGGGGCCCTGCGGACCGGCGCGGCGCGCGGCCCGGCCCCGCGGGGGGCCGCGGGTTTGCGCTGGGGTTTCGGCGGCAGCCTGGTGTTGGCCGGCCTGCTCGCCGGCTGTTCGAGCGGCGGCTCCGGCGGCCCCGGCGGCGGCATGCAGGTTTCCTCCTGCGTGTTGGGCTGCAGCGGGCCCGACCTCGGGCCGCTGACATGCGCCGTGACGACGGTCTTC
>JBIKLM010000533.1:0-2853 GCA_044359835.1 Planctomycetota bacterium | reverse complement strand
GTGCGCCTGGACGGGGTCCGCTTCGACAACCCGCAGTTCACCTTCGACACCGAGTTCACGCGCCACGACTTCACCGAGAAGCTGATCGCGGTCTTCGGCGTGGAGCGGGCCCGCGTGGAGGCCTTCTACGACGAGCTGCGGCGCATGGACTTCTTCGCGCCCAGCAGCGAGACCACCGGCGAGCTGTTCGAGCGCTTCTTCCCGGGCCGCAACGACGTGCACCGCCTGCTGATGGAGCCGATCACCTACGCCAACGGATCGACCCTCGACGACCTGGCGCTGACCTACGGGATCGTGTTCAGCAACTTCATGAGCGAGGGCGTGTTCACCTTCTCGGGCGGCACGGACAACCTGATCAAGGCCATGAAGGCCGAGCTGCTGCAGAACGGCGTCGAACTGTACAACTCGGTCGAGGTCGACCGGATCGTGATCGAGGACGGCGGCGGCCGGCCGCGCGTGCGCGGCGTCGAGGCCCTCGGGCGCTTCCTGGAGGCGCCCGCGGTGCTGTCCAACGCCAACATCCGCTCCACGATCCTCAAACTGGCCGGCGAGCGGCACTTCGACGCCGATTTCCTGGCCCGCGCGCGCGGCGTGCGCCTCAACAACAGCTCGACCCAGGTCTATCTGGGGGTGCGCGCAGGCGAGGAACTGCCGTTCTTGACCGACCTGCTGTTCACCTCGACCGACACGCATTTCACCAGCGAGGCGCTGCTCGAGATGCACGGCAAGAGCCGCACCTTCTCCTTCTATTATCCGAAAACGCGCCCCGATTCCGCACCGCGCTATTCGATCGTTTCCTCGATGAACGCGCGCTTCGAGGATTGGGCCGAGTTGAGCCCGGAGCGCTACGAGATCGAGAAGCAGCGCCTGGCCAGCGACACGCTGGAGGCCCTCGAGCACTACCTGCCGGGCGTGCGCAGCAAGCTCGAACACGTCGAGGTCTCGACGCCGCGCACCTTCGCCTTCTACACCGAGCACCCCGCGGGCACCTCCTTCGGCACCAAGTTCGAGGGCCTGGGGGTCTCGAGCGACCTGCCGAACCAGGTCCGCGGCCTGTTCCATGCCGGCAGCGTGGGCATCATCATGTCGGGCTGGCTGGGCTCGGCCAACTACGGCGCGATCACCGCCAACAAGGTCGACGCCTTCCTGCACAGCCTGGCCCAGGAGGCCAAGCAGAGGTCATGAGCAAACTGGCCGTCCCCGCCGACCGCGCCGCGATCGAAGCCGCCATCCCCCACCGGGCGCCGTTCCTGTTCGTCGACCGGGTGCTGGCCCTGGACTCAGGCTCGATCCGCACCGAGTGGCGCGTGCCGCCCGAGGCGCCCTGGTTCGCGGGCCACTACCCGGGGCAGCCGGTGACGCCCGGGGTGCTGATCTGCGAGCATTGCCTGCAAAGCGGCGCCCTGTTCGTCTCGGACGCCCTGGCGGGGTTCAAGCGCGAGGACGGCGTGCCGGTGCTGACGCGGCTCGAGATGGCGCGCTTTCGGCGCATGGTGCTGCCCGGCGAGACCCTGACCACGGAGGTCACGCTGGTCGAGCGGGTCGGCCCGGCCTGGTTCCTCAAGGCCAAGGTGCACAGCGGCGGCGCGCGGGTCTTGGAGCTCGGCTTCGTGCTCAGCGCCACACAGGCCATGGGCCAGAGCGGAGTCTGATCCCATGGGCGAGCCCGATCCCGATTTCCTGGGCCTCTCCGGGCGCAACTTCCTGGTGGCCGGCGTGGCCAACAAGAAGAGCGTCGGCTACGTCATCGGCCAGCGCTTGGTGGCGGCCGGAGCCCGCGTCGGCTACGCCGTGCGCAGCGAGAAGCGCCGCGCCGAGCTCGACGGCAAGCTGCCCGGCGGCGGGCCGATCTTCGTCTGCGATGTGGAGCGCGAGTCCGAGATCGAAGCCCTGGGCAGCGCCGCGCGCGCGGAATTCGGCAGCCTGCACGGGCTGGTGCATTCGATCGCCTTCGCCAACTATTCGGCCGGCTGGAAGCCGTTCCACCAGACGCGCCGCGAGGATTTCCTGCAGGCGGTCGACATCTCCTGCTTCTCGCTGATCCGCCTGTCGGAGGCCCTGCGGCCCTGCTTCGCCCGCGATGCCAGCGTGGTCACGATCTCGATCTCGACCACGCGCATGGCCGCCGAAAACTACGGCTACATGGCGCCGATCAAGGCCGCCCTGGACAGCGCCGTGGCCTTCCTGGCCAAGAGCTTTTCGGTCGACAGCGAGGTGCGCTTCAACGCGGTCAAGGCCGGGCTGCTCAAGACCTCGAGCTCCGCCGGGATCCCGGGTTACCTGGACAGCTACCTGTTCGCCGAAGCGGCGATTCCCAGGAAACGCGGCCTCGAAACCCGCGAGGTGGCCGACGCGGCGGTTTTCCTGTTGTCGCCGCGGGCCTCGGGCATCAACGGCCAGGGCCTGGTCGTCGACGCCGGCATGGAGCTCAACTACTTCGACCGCGACCTGGTGCGGCGGGCCACGCGGCCCGCGCCGGGCGACGGGCCGAGCGCACCGTGAGCGGGCCGCCGCTCAGCGAGTTGGGCGGCCCTCGGCCTCTGCTGCGGCCCTGGGTCCGGTCGGTGGCCCCCGCCGCACATGGCTCCTGGCGCCGGGCGCCCGGCCCGGAGCTCCTGCGCCAGGCGGCGCGCCGTCTGCTGCTCGAGCAAGCCGCGGCCTACCGCGATGCGGGACAGCCCTGCCCCTTCGAGCACACGGCGGATTTCCGCCAAGCAGCCTCCGGGGCTCCCGAGAGCCACGGGGCCTGGCATTGGGCCGTCAGCCACACCGCCGGCTGGTGCGCGGCCCTGCTGGCGCCCCTCGGGCCGCTGGGGCCCTTGGGGCTCGACCTGGAGCTCGCGCACCGTCCGG
>JBIKLM010000532.1:0-2860 GCA_044359835.1 Planctomycetota bacterium | reverse complement strand
GGTGGACGTGCGCGCGCTGATCAGCACCAGCGCGCAGGAAGCCTCGGCCCGGGACGGCGAGACCAGCGCCATCTTCGGCAAGGCGACGCCCTCGAGCGCCCTCGGCGCCGGCGCTCCGGTGGCCGCCGCGCCGCAGGACGGCCTGCTGCAGACCGAAGCCCAGCGCCAAGCCCTGGCGCGCGACCGCGCCAACAAGCTCTCGGCCGAGTACCTGGCCGCCGGCGAAGCGCAGCTCGACCGCGCCGAGCTCGACCAAGCGCTCGAATCCTTCGCCACCGCCCTGGACCTGAACCCGGGCAACCAAGCCGCGCGCGAGGGCTTCCTCAAGGCCAAGGCCTTGAAGGGCGATCCGGCCGTGCTGGCCGAGACGCTGCTGCTCGACGAAGTCGCGCGCCAGACCGTGATCCGCGCGGAAGCGCGCATCGCCGCTGCCGCGGCCGTCAAGGCCGCCGACCAGGCGCGCTCGAGCGGCGACATGAACACCGCCATCGCCAAGTACAGCGAAGCGGACCTGATCCTGTCCCTGCACCCGCTGATCGCCGATGCGGATCTGGACCGCCAGATCATCCAGCGGCGCCTCGAATCGGCCCGCGCGGAGCGCGACGAGCGCGAAGCCGACAGCCAGCGCCTGGCCCGCGAGGAAGCCGAGCGCCTGACCGCCCAGGCCGAGCAGGAGAGCCAGAACTACCGCTACAACACGCTCAAGGAGACCTACGCGCGGGCCAACCAGGCCTTCCGCGACGAGCGCTACGGCGAGGCCGAGCAGCTGGCCGAGCAGATCCTGATGCTCGATCCGGGCAACGAGCAGGCCACCAAGCTGCGCGACATCGCCCAATCGGCGCGCTTCCAGAAGCTCAACGAGGACTTCCGCCGCCGCTATCGCGAGGATTGGCTGGCGACCATGCAGGAGATCGAGCAGGAGTCCCTGCCGCAGACCGAGTCCCTGGTGTACGACGACCTGGAGCGCTGGAAGGAAGTGCGCCAGCGCAAGCCCTACGAGTTCACCCCGGCCGGCGGGCGCGACGACAGCGAGCGAGCGCAGATCCTCGAGAAACTCAAGAACACGGTCGTGCCGGCGCGCTTCAGCAACGGCGGCGAGGGCACCTCGCTGGAGGTCGTGCGCGACTTCCTGCAGAGCCTGACCGGGGTCAACTTCCTGATCTCGCCGGCCGCGGCCGACCTGGACGTCACGATCGACCTGGATCTGTCCGAGCGCTCGGTCTTCAACATCCTGCAGGTGATCCAGTCGGTCAGCGAGGAGCTGCGCTGGAAGATCGAGAGCGGTACGGTCAAGTTCGTCACCAGCGAGGAGCTGGGCGGCGACCTCAACTTCCGCGTCTACGAGGTCCGCGACCTAGTCCGTCCGCCCCGCGACTTCCAGCCCCTGGACGTCAACGTGCTGCCCACCGGCGGCCTGGAGTTGCCCGAGGAGGATCCGCGCGAGCCGGAGGCCACCGTGCTGACCGGCGACGACCTGGTCACGGTGATCCAGGAGAACATCGCGCCCGATAGCTGGGGCGAGGCCTCGATCGCGGCCACGGAAGGCCAGCTGGTCGTCTACCAGAGCGCCGAGGTGCACGAGCAGATCTCGCGCCTGCTCGACGAACTGCGCGAGGCGGCCGGCTTGATGGTCCAGATCCAGACCAACTTCCTGAAGGTGTCCGACAACTTCCTGGAGGACATCGGGGTCGACTTCCGCGGCCTGGGCGCGCCGGGCAAGGGCGACGCCAACTTCTTCAACGACTTCGGCAATCCGGGCGGCCTGGAGAGCCAGATCGGTCAGGACACCGACGTCGGCGCCTTCTACGAGATCGGCAACGACGGCGAGGTCCAGAGCCGGGTCGAGAACCTGTTCGACCAGTCGCTGGGCGGCAACGTCGACAACTCCGGCGGCCTGTCGTTCCAGTGGACCTTCATCAACGACCTGCAGCTCGGGCTGATCCTGCGCGCGGTGTCGAAGAACGAACGGGCCGAGCTGGTCACCCGTCCGAGCATCCTGGTGTTCAACACCGCGCGCTCGAACATCCAGGTGCTGAACCAGGTCGCCTACGTCCAGGACTTCGACGTGCAGATCGCCACCGCGGCGGCGATCGCCGACCCGATCATCCAGGTCGTGCAGGACGGCGTGGTGCTGGACGTGCGGCCGGTGATCTCCGCGGACCGCCGTTTCGTGACCCTCGACCTGCGGCCGACGGTGGCCACCTTGGTGCGCCCGATCCAGGAGGTTTCGACCTCCCTGGCCTCGACCGGCACGGTCACGATCCAGCTGCCCGAGCTCGAGCTGCAGCGCATGCGCACCGTGGTCTCGGTCCCCGACGGCGGCACGCTGCTGCTCGGCGGGCTCAAGAGCTACGAGAACCAGGAGCTGCGCTCGGGCGTGCCGATCCTCAACAAGATCCCGCTGGTCAGCTTCTTCTTCGACCGCAAGGGCAACTACATCGCCAAGGAGAAGACCCTGATCCTGCTCAAGGCGGACATCGTCATCCCCCAGGAGTTCGCCCCCAGCGACGCCCAGCTGGGCGTGATGCCGACGGCCCAGCGTTGATCGGCGCCTGGTCCTGCGCGCCGGGCGCCGCCCGGCCGCGGACCCTCGCGCACGCCTGACCGCGCTCCGCGCGTCCTCGGTCGCAGGATTCCTCGACAGGCTCCCGAAGCGGGGCGGTGCCGAAAGGCCCGCCCCGCTCGGCGTTTCGGGGCACTTTCAGGGGAAGCCGGAGGGCCTCGGCTCGAGGAGCCTGCGCTGAAACACCAGCCGGGCGCGCCGAACCTGCGCTCGCAGCCTGCGGCGCCCACCGACGGGCCCGGCTGCGCGCGCCGCGAGTCCAGGGGACCGCGGGCGGAAAGACCCGAGGAAACCGTC
>JBIKLM010000531.1:0-2865 GCA_044359835.1 Planctomycetota bacterium | reverse complement strand
GACGCCCGGCGGGCCGCTGGCAGCCGCTCGGCCGGGCGGGCCGCTCGCGCCGGCCCCGGTCCGGTTCTGCAGCGGCCGGTCCGTCGCCGGAGGCCGCGGACGCCGGCGGGTGCGCAGCGCTCGAGCCGGCGCTGGACTAGGCGGCGGGTCGCCCCTCGGCGGATCCGGCTCCCGGCGGCTGCAGCCCGTGTTTGCGCAGCTTGTTGAACAGGGTGCTGCGGTTGATGCCGAGCAGCTCGGCGGCCCGCACCCGGCTGCCGCCCACGGCGGCCAAGGCCCGCTCCAGGAAGCGCCGCTCGGGCAGCTCCAGCATGGCCGCCAGGGGGCCGAGGGGCACCGCATCCAGGTCGAGGGACGAGCGGGGAGGCCCGGCGCCGAGCGGGGCGGGGAGGGTCCCCGAACGCGGGGCCAGCGCCGGGGCGGCTTCCGGGGCCGCGGCGGGACGGCGGCCCGCGGGCAGCGCCAGGGGGCGCCACCAGCTGGAGAGCTCCGCTTCCACCAGGCGTTCGGCGCTGCACAGCAGCGCCGCGCGCTCCATGGCCTGGCGCAGCTCGCGCACGTTGCCCGGCCAGGGATGGCGCCGCAGCAGCTCGATGGCGGCCGGATCGATGTCCCGCGGCCCGCGCCCATGGCGCTCGCGGGCGCGCTCGAGGAAGCGGCGCGCCAGCAGCTCGACGTCCTCCGGCCGCTCGCGCAGGCTGGGCAGCTCCAAGGCCACCACCTGGATGCGCCAGAAGAGGTCCTCGCGGAAGCGCCCGGCCGCCACCTCGCCGGCCAGGTCCACGTTGGTGGCGGCGATCAGGCGCACGTCCACCCGCCGCGTGGTGTTCTCGCCGACGCGCTCGAACTGCCCGGTCTCCAGCACGCGCAGCAGCTTGATCTGCAGGTCCAGGGAGGCCGTGGCCAGCTCGTCCAGGAACAGGCTGCCGCCATCGGCGGCTTCGAACTTGCCCGCGCGGGTGGCGCGAGCCCCGGTGAAAGCCCCGGCGGCATGGCCGAACAGCTCGCTTTCGAGCAGGCTGCCCGCCAAGGCGCCGCAGTGCACCTCCACGAAGGGCCGATCGGCCCGCGGGGAGGCGCTGTGCAGGGCGCGGGCCAGCTCGCTCTTGCCGGTGCCGCTCTCGCCGGTGATCAGCACCGAAGCGCCGGTGCTGGCCACCCGGCGGCAGAGCTCGAACAGGGCCGAGAGGCGCGCCGAGCGCGTGGTCAGCGGCCCGAAGGCCTGCACCTGGCCGGCGGAGCGCAGGGCGGCCAGTTCGCGTTCCGTGGCCAGGCCCTCGAGGGCGCGCTTGACCGCCAGCAGCAGCAGCTCGGCGCTGGCCGGTCGCGGCAGCACGTCGAAGGCGCCCCGCTGGCGGGCGCCGAGGCCGCCGGTCAAGCCCGCGAAGGTGTCCAGCAGGATCCACTTCTGGAGGCCCTGGGCGCCGCTGGGCAAGAGGTCCCCGAACAGCCGCGCTTCGGCCAGGACCAGCTCGAAGCCGCCCGCGGCGAGCAGCTCCAGGGCGGTCTCCCGGTCGCTCTCGACCCGCACGCTCAGGCCCAGCCCTTCCAGGGCGGCCAGGCTCTCCCCGTAGATGCGCGGGTCGGGGTCGAGCAGCAGCAGCGGGGTGGCCATGGGACGTGCATCCCTATCGACGCCCCGTCCGCCGGACTGGACGTCCGTCCCCGCGGAGCCCCGGGGAGCGGGCAGGTTAGGCTGCCTGGCCCCATGGTGCTGTCCGACCCGCCCCCGGCCCCCGAGCCCCAGACGGTCCGCCGCCCCGGTTACCGGGCTCGGCAGGCCAGCCCCAGGCTGTCCGTGGTCGTGCCGGTGTTCAACGAGGAGGACAGCCTGCCGGTCCTGCACGGCGAGATCGTGGCCGCCCTCGAGCCGGCCGGGATCGACTTCGAGGTCCTGTACGTCGACGACTGCTCGACCGACGGCTCCTTCGGGGTCATGAAGCGCCTGTGGGAGGGCGACCCGCGGGTGCGGATCGTCAAGTTCAAGCGCAACTGCGGCCAGACGGCTGCCATGGCCGCGGGCTTCGACCGCTCGCGCGGCGAGCTGGTGGCAACCCTGGATGGCGATCTGCAGAACGATCCCGCGGACATCCCGCGCATGATCGGAATCCTCGAGCAGGGCTACGACATCGTGGCCGGCTGGCGCAAGCGCCGCGAGGATGGCTTCGTGCTGCGGCGCCTGCCGAGCCGCGTGGCCAACCGTCTGATCGCCTGGATCGGCGGCGTCGACATCCACGACACGGGCTGCACGCTCAAGATCTTCCGCGCCGCGGTCGTGCGCAGCCTCTCGATCTACGCCGACCAGCACCGCTTCCTGCCGGTGCTCTCGGCGGGCAGCGGAGCGCGGGTCACCGAGACGGTCGTCAACCACCGCGCGCGCCGCTACGGCCACAGCAAGTACGGCCTGTCGCGGGCGACGCGCGTGCTGCTCGACCTGTTCTCGATCAAGCTGCTGGCCCAGTTCTCCCATCGGCCGCTGCACTACTTCGGCATGTTGGCCCTGGGCTTCCTGGGGCTGGCCCTGGCGTTCGCCGGCATGAGCCTGTTCGCCGCCGATCCCGATCCCGGGCGCGGCCAACAATCGCTCCTGCAGGTCACCTCCGGCGAATTCGTGATCAACGATTGGGAGTTGATCGTGGTCTCGATCGTGATGGTCGTGCTGATGACCGTGGTCTATTTCGCGATGCTCGGACTGCTCGGCGAGCTGGCCGTCAAGGCCAGCGGGATGCACCGGCGCGGCATCTTGGACCGCATCCTGAACGAGCTGCACTGATGAATCCCGCCAGCCAGTCCGATCCGGCCGGGGGCAGCGAGCCCGCCGTCCCCGAGACGCCCGGCCGCCGCTCCCACCAGGCCCAGCCCGGG
>JBIKLM010000530.1:0-2867 GCA_044359835.1 Planctomycetota bacterium | reverse complement strand
AGGAGAGAGGCGGGCGTGGGGAGGGGCGGGCGAGCCAGGGGGCGCTCGCCGGGGGGGAAGGGACACGGCGCAGGCGCGGGGAGCTGGGCTCGCGGCGTTGCGCTTGGGGGGGAGACTCGAGGGCGCGCGCCAGGTCGCGGCGCGCGGGATCAGCTCGGTTTGTGGGGGGCGTCGGTCAGGGCCGGCGCGGTGCGGGCGGAACGGCGGTCGGCACGGCGCGCAGCTTCCGATCCGGACCCCGCTCGAAGGCCATGGAGGCCAGCGAAGAACGGCTGGGAGGCGCTGCCCGGTCGACCCGCCAGCCCGGGGGGGAGGGGGGGCACCTGGTGAGGGCGCGGAACCATAACAAGACCTTCGGCGGCAGGAAAGCCCGGCGCTGGGCCGAGCGGAGCTTGCCCGGGGCTTTGGCCGCCAAGGGCGCGGCTGCCGGGCGATCCCCGGCGGCGCCGCGCGGGGACCCGTACCCGCCCGGGGGCACTCGGTTTCTTTGCGCCTGGGCGAAGCGCCTCCCGCATGCCGGCGGACGTCAGCCAGGCCCCGATCCAAGCGGCAGCGGGCTCAGGATCGCCCCGTCCAGGTTTCGTGTTGGCCGGCTCCGCCTCTGGCTGGCTCGGCCTGACGCTGGCTCAGCCCGGCGTCGGTTTAGCCCGTGGCCGGGGCTGCGCCGCTTGGCTGGCTGCTGCCCGCGGAGGTTGTGGAGGCCACAGGGACGCCGGAGATCGGGGTCCGCTGCAACCCACAGACATCGCCCTCCCCGCTCGGTTGCCCGCAGGGACGAAGCTCTCGCCTCCCGGGCGGGGAAAGCCGGCCGCCGTGCCGCGGAAACCGCCGGAGCCCCAGGGAGGCCCGGGTCCGGCGCCTCGGCCTCGGCCCCGCGGGCCCGGCCAGGGAGGACCCCGCCGGGGAGGGACTGGGCGGGGCGCGCGAGCTCAGCCCGCTTCAGAGCCGCGGGCGTACCGGATCGGCCTTGCTCTCCCCTCGCCGGTGCTCGCCCCGGACCGCCTCCAATCCCGAGTCGGGCCAAATCTCCGCGGCCAACCTGTCCGCGGCCAACCTGTCGGGGCCCGCCGATGGCGCCCAGCAACCCCCGCAGAACGCACCGGATTCCGTCGCCCCGACCCCGGTTGCGGTTTTCCGCCGTGGGCTGCTGCGCCCAGGCAACGGGCTTCGGGCCGGCGCAGCCGAAGGGCGCGGCGGCCCCGAGCGCCGCGTCGCCTGCGGGCCTCGCCCGCTTGCGCGCCTGCCCACAACGCCGCGTGCCGCCCGACCCGCATCTCGGGAGGGGCGGCACGCGAGGACGGGGCCTTGCAGCCAGCGGGTTTCGAGTCCGGGCTTCCAGTCCGGGGCCGCGGTCACGCTGCGCGGTGGCGACCCCGAATTCGGACCTCCCGAGCCGCCGCAGGCGGCCCGGAGGCCACGTTCACTTCTCGTAGGAGCCGACGAAGGACACGTTGCTGAAGTCGAACTCGAGCACCACGTCCAGGACCCTGGCTACGTCCGCGTAGACCGTGTCCTTGCGCGGGTCGATCGCCACCGAGGTCTCGGGGTCCACGCTGTCCTTGAGCTGGCGCAGGCGGTCGCGCACCTTGTCCAGGCTGTCGAACGCCGTGCTGTCGACCTTGTAGCGCACGCGCCGGTCCTTGTAGGTGAAGCGCGCCTTGCTGCTCGGGTCGAAGGGTTCACCGGTCTTGGCGTTGATCTTGGTGCCCGGGGTGACGACCTCGAGCTTGATCTCGATCTTCGGCTTGGGCTCGGCCTTGGTGGTGTTGACGCCCACGTCTTTCGGCAGGTAAGCGGACAGCTTGCCCTCCAAGGTCTTGAACTTGATCGTGCACAGAAAAAAGATCAGGAGCAAGAAGGTGACATCGATCATCGATGTCATGTCCATCTTGTATTCCTGCTCGGCGATCTCTCGCAGCTGGCTCATCGGTGTCTTCCTGGTTGGATTCCTGCGGATCGGTCGGGTCGTCTCGGGACGGCCCCGGGCGTCAGGTGCCTGTCGGACGGCGCTTGGGCTCGGTCGGGGCAGCGCGGGCGGGCCGGGGGCCCTTGGATTCCGCGTCGCCCCAGACGCTCACGCCTCTTCGGGGTTCGGCATGGAGGCGGCGAGTTCGATCTTCCAGATCAAGATGCCCTGCTTGCCGCACAGCTCCATGATCTTTTGGATCATCTTGAAGGGTGTGTTCTCGTCGGCCCGGATCAGCACCGGATCGGAGGGGAGTTTTCTTCCGGGCGAATTGGGATCCTCCTCCTGGCGCATCATGGAGGCCTTCTGGGAGAGGAATTTCTCCAGCGGCGCGTAGTCGTCCTTCTCCGGGTCGTAGATCACCTCGCGCTTGACCACGACCGTGCCGTCCTGGCGCACGTTCACGATCGCCCGGCGGTCCTCGGGGTTGGGCTTGTCCTCGACGGCGTTGAGGGCCAGCGGCAGCACCAGGTCCTCGAGCTCCTTCTGGGACATGTCCGTGATCAGCACGAAGAAGATGATCAACTGGAAGACCACGTCGATCATCGGGGTCATGTCCATCGCCACTTCTTCGCCTTGATGCTTCTTCGAGAGTTTCATGGGGAGCGCTGGATGGGGGGGTGGCACGCGGCCGGGTCAGGCTGGTCGAGGGGGCTGTCGCCCCGGGGATGGCGGGCCACCGGGAGGTTCCCGGTGGCGCCCGCGGAAACCCTTGCGATCAGCCGCCTTTCTCGCGGAAACGCTCGAACAGGTCTTCGATGATCGCGCCGACCTCGATCACCGAGCGCACCAGGCGGTTGCGCAGGTAGGCGAAGGCCGCGGTCATGGGGATCGCCACCAGCAGACCGAACAGGGTGGTCAGGAGCGCGATCGAGATACCGTTGGCCAGGTCGGCGGGCGA
>JBIKLM010000529.1:0-2871 GCA_044359835.1 Planctomycetota bacterium | reverse complement strand
CTCCTTGTAGAGGTACTCGGCCTTGCGGCGCTCGAGGTAGGCGACCTCCAACATGTCGGCGGAGCCCAGGCGCACCGGCATGGTCTGACCCGAGCTCAAGCTCTTGATCTTGATGTTGATGATCGCGCGTAGGTTGCCCGGGGTCTTGTGCTCGTAGTCGGTCACGAGCCACAGATCCCCGTCGCGTTCGATGACTTGCCCCTTGCGGATTTCGGTGGCTCGGACGGCCATTTCGAGGTTCGGGAGGGGCCGCGGTTCGTGCCGCGGCCAGGTTGCGTGGGTTCGCGCTGGAGCGCCGGGAAGGACTGAGGAGCTTATCGAGGGCCGGGGCGGTGGGCCACGCCGCGGCGGGAAACGAAGTCCACGGCGGGGGGCCCGCGCCAGGCGGGCCAGCCGAGCGCGCACACGCGGGCACCGGCCAGGCCCGCCGAGGGCGCAGCGGGTCGACGCGGATCGGACGGCCGGCGCTCCGACCGGAGAGCGGGACTCTCCCGGGGGCCGGAGCTCGGAGGCCGGCGCCGCTGCCCCGAGGACGCCCAAGGGCCTAGGGAGCGCCCCGCGCGAAACACCGCCCGGATCCACCGGCAGGGCGCTCGCCCCGCGGGGAGCGCAGCGGCGGGCGAGAAGCCAGGTGGGCTCCGGGAGCGGCGGGCCTTCCCGACACGGTCAGAAGCGCTTGCGCTGGCTGCTCGAGGGGATGCCCAGGGCCAGGCGGTACTTGGTCACCGTGCGGCGCGCCAGGCGGATGCCTTCGCGGCGCATCAGCTCGGCCGCGATCTGGTCGTCGGAGAGCGGGTTCTCCGGATCCTCGCCGCGCACCAGCTCCTGCAGGCGCTGCTGGATGCCGACCTGGCTCTGGGCCTCGCCGGAGCTGTCCGTGGTGCCGGAGGTGAAGAAGTACTTGAGCGGGTGGATGCCGCGCGGGGTCTGGGCGTATTTGCCGGCCACGGCGCGGGAAACGGTAGAGATGTGCACTCCGGCCGCGTCGGCGACCTCCTGCATGCGCATCGGCTGCAGACCCTTGGGCCCGTCGATCAGGAAACGCTCCTGACGGCGGAAGATCTCCTTGGCGATCCGCAGCATCGTGCCGCCCCGTTGCTCGACCGCCTCGATGAACCAGCGTGCGGACTCGAGCTTGCGGCGCGCCCAGCGCCGGGCCTCCTCGGGATCGTCGAGGTGCAGGGCTTCCCGGGAGCTCGGCGCGGCGCCCTCGGAGGGCTCGCCCGCGGGCTCGTGGAGGGGCAGCGGAGCGGAGCCGTCCTCGGGCGGGGTCCCGGGCTCGGCGAGCCCCTCTAGGGCAGCGTTGGCGCCGCTTGCGTCGAGCGCGGGGGCGGCGTCCAGGGCCTCCGCCAGGGCGGCCGCATCGCCGCGCCGTTGGCGATCGGCCTGGCGGGCCTGTTCGAGTCCCTCGAGCAGCTCGCGATAGACCGGCGAGATGCGCAGGTTCGGCTGGCGCTCCCGGGCCAGGCGCACCTCGAAGCGGCCGTCCAGCTCCTCGACGATCACGTCCGGGGTGATCACCGCCGCCAGGTCCTCGTCGTAGTCGGCGCCGGGGGACAGGTCGAGCTCGCGCAGGCGCTCGATGGCCTGCTTGAGCTCGTCGATCTCGCAGCCCGTGGCCTTGACGATGCGCGGCAGGCGGTTCTTGACCACGTCCTCGAGATGCTCGTCCACCAGCTGGATCATCAGCGGCGTGTCCCAACCCCGGTGTTCGAGCTGCAGCCGCAGGGCCTCCTTGAGCTCCTGGGCCCCCAGGGCCGGGTGGATCGCGGCGCGCAGCTTCTCCAGCACTTCCTCGAGTTCCTCGACCGTGGCCTCTACCGAAGCGTCGTCCGGCAGGGCGGCCAGGGGGCGGTCCTCCGCGGCGCTGGTGTTGCGCTCGAGCTCGGCCAGCTCGGCCGTCAGGGCCCGCTCGTGGGCCAGCTGGTCCAGGGGCTCGGTCAGGTAACCGCGCTCGTCCAGGCTGTAGATCAGGAACTCGGCCAGCTCGTGCTGGCGGTCGGTCAGGTCGATGCCCGCCAGCTCGTCGACCAGCGCCGAAGCCAGGGTGCGGGGGCGGTCCGGGGTGTTCGCCAGGGCCTCCTGCTTGCGATCGGAGGCCTCGCTGCCCGCCTGGGTCACCCGGCCCTGCAGCTCGTCCTGGATCCAGAGGCGGTCGAACTCGTCGGCGACCACGCTGCGGTCCTCTTCCTCCCGGCTCTGGGTGCGCTCCGGCGGGGTTTCCCCGAGGGTCCTGGGCTCGGGAACGCCCTCCCCGGGGGGGGCGGGCCCCTCCTCGCCACCTTCCTCCGAAGGGCTGTACTCGGCCCGCTCCAGGAACGGATTCTCCATCAGCTCCTGCTCGGTCCGCTCCTGCAGCTCCAGGGAGGAGAGCTGCAGGATCTGCATGGTCTGGATCATCTGCGGCGACTGGACCAGTCGCTGCTCCATCCGTGCTGATTGGGACAATCCGAGTCGCATGCCGAAGAGGCGGGCTGTCGCCGCGCCTGTGTGCAGAGTATAGGAGCTGGCCGGCGACCGGTTGCCCCTCCCCAGGGACCGGCCCCGACCCGACCCGCGTCCCAGCCGATGAATCCGAGCGAATCCGAGGCCGATCTGGTGGAAATTCCTGCCGAGGGCCCGCGGGCCTGGCGCCGGCTCAAGGCGGGCCTGCTGGTCGAGGCCGGTCGGGGCGAGCGCCCGCTGGTCAAGCGCTGGCAGGAATTGGCCCGCTCCGGAGGCTTCGACGCGGACCAGGCCAGCGCCGAGCTGCTCTCCGCCAGCCCGGTCCCGGACGACGATCCGGCGCTGCTCGCCCGCAGCGCCCGCCTGTGCCTCGACCTGTGGATGGCCCCGACCCTGCGCGGCGCCCAGGGCGCCCTGCGGGGGGTC
>JBIKLM010000528.1:0-2875 GCA_044359835.1 Planctomycetota bacterium | reverse complement strand
CAGTCGGGGAGCGGTCGCGAAGCCCTGGCCCTCGACAACCACGCGCGGGTCGAGATCGGCCAGCGGCCCACGCCGGCGCCCGCGCCGCAGCGCGAGATCGAAACCGCCGGATTGGGTTTCACCGGCGCGCCCCGCAACGCCGCTGCGAGCGAGCGCCAGGCGGCCCTCGACGGCGAGCTCCGGGCGCGCTTCGAGGCCCTGATCTCGACGGCTCTGGCCGAGGTCGAGCGCGTCCCCAAGGCCAAGCGCTCCGAATGCGCCGTGTCCTACCGGGTGATCGACCTCGCCAGCGGGCTCACGATCGCCGAGCGCGATCCGGACCTGTCGCTGGAATCGGCCTCCAACATGAAGCTGCTGACCAGCTTGGCGGCCCTGTGGATGCTGGGCCCCGACTGGCACTACGAGACCCACGCGGACGCGGTCGGGAAACTGGCCGGGGGGCTCCTGGAGGGGGACCTGGTGCTGCGCGCCAGCGGGGATCCCTTCTGCCGCTGGGGCCAACCCGCGCAGGCCGTGGAGCTGGTCGACAGCTTGGCCCAGGGCGTGGCCGAGTCGGGCCTCAAGCGCGTGCGCGGCGATCTGGTGATCGATCGCAGCCCGTTCCTCGAGCCGGCGCCCGCCGCGGGCTGGCCGAACCCCAAGCTGTACTGGACCAAGAGCTACGCCCTGGCGGGCGGCCTGTCGCTCAACGCGGGCCTGGTCTCCGTGCAGGTGGAGCCGAGCCCCGCGGGCAGCCTGGCCAGGGTGCGGCTGGTGCCGGGGCCGACCGGCCTCAGCGAGAGTTTCGCCCTGGCCAGCGATGCCAGCAAGACCAACGACGTGCGCATCGGGCTGTTCGTCGAAAAGAACCGGTTGGAGGTCAGCGGGCGCTACGGCGCCAGCCTGCCGCCCTACCAAACCGAGTTCAGCCACCCGCGGCCGGAGCTGTACTTCGCCGCGGTGCTGCGCGAACAGCTGCGCCAAGTGGGGATCGAGGTCGAGGGCGAGCTGCGCGCCGTGTCCGGCGCCGGGCTCGGCACCCGGCTCTTCACCCATCGCCAGCCTTGGATCGAACACCTGGCGGCGATCAACACGGACTCGGCCAATTCCCTGGCGGACGGGCTGCTGATGACCCTGGGGGCGCAGCATTTCTCCGAGGGCACCCGGGGCGCCGGGGCGCGCGCCGTGGCGGCGGTGTTGTCCGAGCGCGGGCTGCCGACCGAAGGCCTGGTGCAGGTGGACGGCTCGGGCCTCTCGCGGGACAACCGCACCACCACGCGCATCCTGTCCGAGGCCCTGTGCGCCGTGCGCGCCCTGCCGGCCGGCCAGCGCTCGGCCTTCGAGGAGTCCCTGGCGGTCGCTGGCGAGTCCGGCACCCTCGATGACCGCATGCGCAGCGGCCCCGCCAAGGGGCGCGTGCGGGCCAAGACCGGCTGGATCAGCGGCGCCTCCTCCCTGTCCGGCTTCGTTTCGACCTTGAGCGGACGCGAGCTGGCCTTTTCGATCCTGGTGTCCTACCCGCGCATCGACGGGCTCAACACCCGGGCTTGGAAGCCGATGCAAGACCGCATGTGCGAGGCCCTGGTCAACTGGGCCGGGCCCCGTTGAAAGCCTAGGCCGAAAGGCCGCCCAGAAAGGCCCGGCATTCGGCGGGCGCACGGAGCGGCGCAGACGGTGCGCGCTGGGATCGCTCGGCTCGCCCCGCGGCGGGCACTCGGGCACGGCGCGTCTCGGAGGGGCGTCCTGCGCGGCGCCGTGGGCGAGCCCGTCGACGGGCTCGTGGTGGCGCTCGGCCAAACGCCTCGCCCCGCGCAAGCCCCTCGCAGACCGCGCTGGAAGCCGACGCCGGAGCGGGTCCGGGCCGGGCTCGGGCGGGGGCCCCCGGGCTTTGGCGCACGGCAGAAATCCCTGGCGGCTCGCCTGCGCGTGGGCCATTCTGCCCGGGTTCCTTGCACCCCGGATCCGACGCTGGCCCACGGCTGGCCCACGGCTCCGATCGACCCCTCGTCTTGAGGCTTCGCCCGATGAGCGCCCTCGACACCGCCCAGGACCGTCTCCGCTTGGCCCAGCGGGCCCTCGAACACGCCGAGGCCGCCGGCCGGCTCCTGGCCGGGTATGCGGAGCGCCTCGGGCGCCTCGAATCGCGCTCGAAGAGCGCCCCGCGGGACCTGGTGACGCAAGCGGACCTCGACAGCGAACGCCTACTGGTGGAGCGGCTGCGGGCCGACTTCCCCGAGCACGCCATCGAGGCAGAAGAGACCGTGCAGGACCCGGCCCAGGAAGGCCGCCTGCGCTGGTTCGTCGACCCCCTGGACGGCACCGTCAACCTGGTGCATGGGCTGCCGTTCTTTTGCGTTTCGATGGGGCTCTATCGGGGCGCGACGCCCCTGTGCGCGGCCCTCTGCGCCCCGCTGCTCGGGGAGAGCTTTTATGCCGCGGCCGGCGCCGGAGCCTATCTGCGGCGCGCGGGTGGCGAGCCGCGGCGGCTGCGCGTTTCCGGCGCCAGCAGCCTGGCCGAGTGCGTGCTGGCAACGGGCTTTCCCTACCGGCGCAACGAGCTGGCCAACAACAACCTCGGCAACTTCGCGCGCCTGTTCTACGAGGTGCGCGGCATGCGCCGGATGGGCTCGGCGGCGCTGGACCTGTGTTACGTCGCCGCGGGGCGCCTGGACGCCTTCTGGGAGCTGCACCTCTCGCCCCACGACGTGGCCGGCGGGGCGCTGCTCGTGCTGGAGGCCGGCGGCGTGGTCAGCGACCTCGAGGGCGGCGGCGATTGGTTGCGGGGCGGCCAGATCGTGGCCGGGCCGGCGGCGCTGACGGCGCTGATCCGAGCGCGGGCCAGCGCGCGCCCGGAGCGGCTGCTGGGCGGGCCGCGGCCCTAGGACCGGGGTTCCCC
>JBIKLM010000527.1:0-2878 GCA_044359835.1 Planctomycetota bacterium | reverse complement strand
CGTAACGAAGGCTCTCCGAGGGTTTGTGGGGGTCTGCTACCGGCAGTTCGTGGGAGTTCAGGCGGCTGCGGGCGAATCGGGCCTTCGCCTTGTTTCGCGCGATGCGCGCCGGCTCCGCTCCCGGCTCTGGACCTCCAGGGTCTCCTGCGCCCCGTCGCCGACCGCGCCGCCCCCCCGTTGCATCGATCTCGCGGTGCGGCGGCGCGATCGGCGACGGAGCTCCAGGGCCTCGGGGGCGCCTGTTCTTGGGGTTGCATGGAATCTTCCCCTGGGGCGGAACTGGGTGGCCCTTCGCTGGAGAGCTGGGTCCAGAACCGGCTGACCGAGGCCAGGACCGCCTCGAGGTTGAGGGGAGCCGAAAAAAGGTCGCCTTTGGCTGCGAGCGAGCCATCGGACCCGCCCGTCCGGTGCCTCGGGATCGCCGCCGGCGACCGCGGAGACTGGTACGGCCGCCCGGGGCCGAAGCCGCGGATGGGCGCTGCCGGGCGGCCCTGTGCGATTCCCCGGGGCTCCCCGGCGGGACCAGGGCGTCTGCCCGGCCTTGTGCGGCTCCCCGGGCCGGTCATGCTCTCTGACAGGCCGGGATCGTCGCCGCGCGCCGGTTCTTCCAGCCTCTCAGTCGCCGCGCTCCGCACCCGCCATGATCTCGAGGCCGTACCCGCTGCTCCTGCCGCTGCTCGTTTTGGGCGCCTGCTCCTCCCCGGCCGCCGAGCCGGACCGGGCGGGCTCGACGGCCCTCGATGCCGCGCCCATCCCGGCCGCGGCGACCTTCGAGGCGCGCCTACCCGGCGAGGTGCAGCTGCTCGCGGATCGCCTCGAGCTCAGCGGGCCGCCCGAGCTGCTCGACCATCTGGCCGTGCTGCAGGCCGAGGATCGCATCGAGAGCAGCCCCAGCGTGCGCCAGGACGGCCTGTTCACCCGCCACCGCGTGCTGCAGCCCGGCCTGGACGCCGTGCAGGCGCAGCTCGATCGCTGGCAGCTCTCGGCCTTCGAGAGCCTCGATGTGCTGCTGGGCGCGCCGGGCTTGACGCTCAGCCTGGAAGCCCGCGGCGGGGTGCGCCTGGTGGCCGCCGGCGTCGACCTGAGCGCCGAGCGCATGCGCTTCGAGCTCGATCCGCAGGGGCGCCTGTGGCGCACGATCGACACCGGCGCCCGCGAGCCCTGGGCGCCCGTCCCCTGAGGCTGCCATGGGAGGAGGTTGTCTGCCGTCGCTGCTCGTCCGGGCCCTGCTGGGCCTGTGGCTGCTGCTCGCGCTGGCCTGCAGCGCCGCGCGCAGCAGCCGCTGGGACGCTTCTCCGGGCCCCTACGACCAATTCGATCCCCCGCGGCTGACGGCCCTGGCGGAGGCCCGCGAGCGCTTCGAATCCGAGGACCTGCCCGGGGCCATGGAGGGCCTCGAAGCTCTGCTGCGGCAGGATCCGCTCAACCTGACCGTGGCCGCGCTGCTCCAGGACGCGGAGCTGGCCGCCCTGGAGCGCGGCTTCGAGGTCGAGGGGCTCGAGCCGCCGAGCGCGGCGGCGGCGCGCGGCGCCGAAGCGGGTCCGCGCACCCGCCTGCGGCGCTGGTACGCGGCGCGCGCCGAACAGCGCGGCAGCTCCTTCGATCTCGTGCTGGCGGCGCGCATCGAGGACGACACCGTGGCGGCCCTGCGGCTCTTGGACCGCGCCGTGGAGATCGACCCCAAGAACCTGTGGGCCCACTACGGACGCGCCTACGAGCTGCTCAAGCTCAACCGCGTCGAGGAGAGCCGCGGGGCGCTTTCCAGGGCCCTGGAGCTCGATCCCGGCCATCCGCGGGCGCGGCGGCTCGAGATCACCCTGCTCGGCCTGGGCAAGGACCGGGCCCGCGCCAGGGCCGCCCTGCGCACCTGGCTGCTCGAGCTCGAGGGCGATGCGCGCGTGCCGCGCCGGGATTGGATCGACGGGGCCCTCGACCTGGTGGCGCTCGAGCAGGAGCAGGAGGGCTATTCCGACAGCTTGACCCTGCTGACGCGCCTCGAGCCCCTGACGCCGGAGCAGGCCTGGCGCCGCGAGCTGCTGTTCAGCGTGGCCTACGAGAGTCTGGGACGCCACGGGGAGGCCCTGGAGGCGGCCCGCAGGGCCCAGGGCCTGCGCCCGGCCGGTTTCCGAGCCTTCGCCACCGAGGCGCGGCTGCTGCAATACCGCTTCGACGACCTGCCCGGCGCCCTGGCGGCCTGGGAACAGACCGCCGAGCTAGCCAACCAAGCCGGCGCGGGCTGGCTCGACGGCGACGCCAGCGCCGCCGAGCTGCAAGCGCGCATCGAGGTCGCGCGGCTGCGCGAGCGCCTGGCCCTCGACCGGGGCGCGACCGAGGAAACCGGCGCGCCGCCCGGGCCGTGAAGGCGGTGGTGCAGCGCGTGAGCTTCGCGCGCGTCCGGGTCGCCGGCGAGGTGGTCGGCGAGATCGGTCCCGGCCTGCTGGTGCTGGCCTGCGCGGTGCGCGGCGATGGCCCCGCCGAAGCGCGCGCCCTGGCGGACAAGATCGCCAGCTATCGCGTGTTCGAGGACCCGCAGGGCCGCATGAACCTGTCGGCCCAGGACCTCGGACGCCCGATCCTGCTGGTCAGCCAGTTCACCTTGGCGGCCGATGGGCGCCGGGGCCGCCGGCCCTCATTCGATGCGGCCCTCGAGCCGGGCCCGGCCGCCGAGCGCCTGCGCGAGCTGGCCGCGGCGCTCGCGCACAGCGGCCTGGAGGTGGCCCAGGGCCGTTTCGGGGCCAGCATGGAGGTCGAGCTGCTGAACGCCGGGCCGGCCACCTTCCTGCTCGATTGCCCGCCCCAGCCGGGCTGAGCTGCGGCCCGCGCGGCCCGGCCGCGGAAAGCGCTGGGGCGGCGGGCCGGCCCCAGGCGGGCGCGGGCC
>JBIKLM010000526.1:0-2892 GCA_044359835.1 Planctomycetota bacterium | reverse complement strand
TCTGGCGCTCCTGCTCGGCGCCCGGGCCGCCTCCGCGGGCGATCAGGTGCTCGATGCGGCGCGTCTCGTCGCTGAGCAGCTCGAAGGCGCCGTTCAGCTCGGCGGCGGAAGCCTGGGCACGCTCGCGCTCCTCGGCGCCGGCGTTGGCGTAGAAATCCGGATGCACGCGCCGCGAGAGGGCCGTCAGGCGTTTGCGCAGCAGCTCCAGGTCGAGCTCGGCCGCCGGCGCCAGGGAAAACAGCGCGAAGGGGTCGATCGCGCCCGGCAGCGGCTGGAGCAGGCCGCAGCCTTCGCAGACCAGCGGCTGGCTCAAGGCGCTCGAGCAGCGGAAGCAGGACGGGTCCTGCTGCTGGCCGGACCCAGCGGGCACCGGCTGCCAGCGGATCGTGCCCGCAGAGTCCTCCGCCCCCGAGCGCGGGGCGCCCTGCGGCTGTTCGGATCGGGGGTGCGGTGCGGAATGGCTCATGGGGAGGCTCGCTGAGATCGGGTCTCAGGCGCGCGTGGGAAAGCCAGGGAACGGCCGCGGCCGCGCCCTCGGAGGGGCGCGGCCGCGGGCGATCCTGGCGATTTCAGTCTATCAGTCCCGGGTCGGCGGCTCGGGCGCGGGCAGAGGGCCCAAGGGCGGCGCGCTGCCCGCTTGGATTCCGAAGGGGGCGGTCCGCGCCCTGCTGCGGCGTCGGCAGGAGCGGCGTGGGGCTGCCGGCGCGCCCGGCCAGGCCGGACCGCGTCGCCCCGCGCGTTTCAGACCGAGAAGGACTCGCCGCAGCCGCAGCTCTTGGAGGCGTTCGGGTTGCCGAACTTGAAGCCGCGGCCCATCAGGCTTTCTTCGAAATCGAGCTCGGTCCCGTTCAGGTACAGGAAGCTCTTCGGATCCACGGCGACCTTGACGCCGAATTCCTCGTAGATCTGATCGACGTCGCTGGTTTGGTCGTCGAACCCCAGCGTGTAGCTGAAGCCCGAGCAACCGCCTCCCTTGACGCCGACGCGCAGGACCGTGCCCGCGGGCAGGTTCTGTTCGGTGATGATGCGCCGGACTTCTTTCACGGCGCGTTCGGTGAGGCTGAGCATGGGAGAAGTTGCAGACTGCGCTGGATGGCTTGTGGGGGGGGCGGCTGCCGGGCTGAGCGCCCGGCCGGACTCACTTGGCGCTGGCCTGACCCGCCGGGGCGGGGCTGCCGGCCTTGGTCTTGAAGTCGTTGACGGCGGCCTTGATCGCGTCCTCGGCGAGCACCGAGCAGTGGATCTTGACCGGCGGCAGGGAGAGCTCCTGCACGATGTCGGTGTTGCGGATCGTGAGCGCCTCGTCCAGGGTCTTGCCCTTGAGCCACTCGGTGGCCAGGGAGGAGCTGGCGATCGCGGAGCCGCAGCCGAAGGTCTTGAACTTGGCGTCGACGATGCGGTCGCCCTCGACCTGGATCTGGAGCTTCATCACGTCGCCGCACTCCGGGGCGCCGACGACGCCCGTTCCCACGTCCTTGGCGGCCTTGTCCAGGCTGCCGACGTTGCGGGGGTTGTTGTAGTGGTCCAGGACTTTGTCGCTGTAGGCCATGGTGTCGTTTCCGTTGGAGTTCTTGGTCTTTGGGTGGGGGGGAGCGGCGCGGGGCGGGGTCGCCGGCGCCGCTCTGTTGGTCGCGGCTGTCTGCGGGTCAGGTGCCGTGGATCAATGGCCGGTCCATTGGACTTTGGACAGGTCGATGCCTTCGCGCACCATCTCGTAGAGCGGAGACATCTCGCGCAGGCGAGCGACCACCTCGACCAGCTTGTCGGCCGCGTAGTCGACGTCCGCTTGGGTGGTGTAGCGGCCGATGCCGAAGCGCACCGAGCTGTGGGCCAGCTCGTCGCCGACCGCCATGGCGCGCAGCACGTGGCTGGGCTCCAGGCTGGCGGAAGTGCAGGCCGAGCCGGAGGACACGGCGATGTCGCTGATGCCCATCAGCAGGGACTCGCCCTCGACGTAGCTGAAGGAGAGGTTCAGGCAGCCGGGCAGGCGGTGTTCGCGATTGCCGTTGAAGTGCACGAAATCGAGGCGGCTGGTGATGCGCTGCTCGAGCCGGTCGCGCAGCCCGATCGCGCGCTCGGCCTCGCTGGCCATCTCCTGGCGGGCCAGTTCACAGGCCGATCCGAGGCCGACGATGCCGGGCACGTTGAGCGTGCCGGAGCGCATGCCGCGCTCGTGGCCGCCGCCGTCCATCTGGGCCACCAGGCGCACGCGCGGGTTCTTGCGCCGCACGTACAGGGCCCCGACTCCCTTGGGGCCGTACAGCTTGTGCCCGGAGAAACACAGCAGGTCGATGTGGTCCGCCTCGACGTCCACCGGGATCTTGCCCACCGCTTGGGTGGCGTCGGTGAAGAACAACACGCCCTTTTCGTGGCACAGGGCGCCGATGTTGCGCACGTCGTGGATCGTGCCGACCTCGTTGTTGGCCCACATCAGGCAGACCAGGATCGTGTCCGGCCGCAGGGCCGCGGCCACGTCGGCGGCGCTCACCCGGCCGGTCTTGTCCGGCGCCAGGTAGGTGACCTGGAAGCCCTGCTTCTCGAGGTGCTTGGCGGTGTCGAGCACCGCCTTGTGCTCGGTCTCGCAGGTGACGATGTGCTTGCCCTTGTGGCCGTACATCTCGGCCACGCCCTTCATGGCCAGGTTGATCGCCTCGGTCGAGCCCGAGGTGAACACGATCTCCTTCTCGTTGGCGCCGATCACCTCGGCGCACTGCTGGCGGGCGCGCTCCACGGCTTCCTCGGCGCGCCAGCCGAAGGCGTGGTTGCGGCTGGCGGCGTTGCCGAAGTCCTCGCGGAAGAAGGGCAACATCTGGTCGAGGACGCGCGGGTCGACCGGGGTGGTCGCCTGGTAGTCCATGTAGATCGGCAGTTTCATCGCGGCGGAAGACGGGC
>JBIKLM010000120.1:0-10505 GCA_044359835.1 Planctomycetota bacterium | reverse complement strand
TGCTGGTACTGGCGCTTTCGTTGTGCGTCAGCGCGGTGGGCGCCTTCGTGGGCCTGTCCCTGCCGATCGACCTGCTGCCGGACCTGACCGCGCCGACGGTGACCGTGCTGGTCGAGGGCGGCACGCTTTCGCCGCGCGAGCTCGAGAGCCAGGTCACCTTCCCGATCGAAGCGGCCGTCAACGGCGCCAGCGGCGTGCGGCGCGTGCGCAGCGCCACGGCCCTGGGCATCGCCGTGGTGTGGGTCGAGTTCGACTGGGACACCGGCTTGACCCGTGCCCGCCAGAGCGTCGCCGAGCGCCTCGGGCTGCTCGCCGGCAGCCTGCCGAGCAACGTCTCGCCGCCCAAGCTGGCGCCGGTCTCTTCGATCATGGGAGAGATCCTGTTCCTCGGGCTGGTCTCGGAGCGCCACGATGCCATGACCTTGCGGCGCACGGCCAACGTCGCCGTGCGCCGGCGCCTGCTGGCGGTGCCCGGCGTTTCGCAGGTCACGCCAACGGGCGGCGAGGTGCAGCAGTACCAGGTGGTGCTCGACCTGGAGCGGCTGCGCTCGGAAGGCGTCCGCGCCACGGAGGTCCTGGAAGCGCTGGCGGACAACAACCGCGACCTGTCCGCGGGCGTGCTGGAGCTCGGGCCACAGGAGCTGATCGTCGAGGGCCTGGGGCGCGTGCGCACGCTGGGCGACCTGGCCGCGATCCCCGTGGCCCAGCGCGCCGGGCGTCCGCTGACGATCGCGGACCTCGGCAGCGTGCGCCTGGGCGCGGCCCCGCGGCGCGGCAGCGGGGCCGTCTCCCGCCGCGGGCCGGACGGAGCGATCCGGCACCAGCCGGCGGTGATCCTGGCGGTGCAGAAGCAGCCCGGCGCCAACACCCTCGAGCTGACCGAGCGCCTGGGGCGCGAGGTGGCGGCGATCCAAGCCAGCCTGCCGCCCGGCATGGAGCTGTGCGCGGACCTGTTCCGCCAGGCCGACTTCATCGAGGCCTCGGTGCACAACACCGCCGCGGCGCTGCTCGAGGGCGCCGGGATCGTGGTGCTGATCGTGCTGGCCTTCCTGGCCTCCCTGCGCGCCAGCCTGATCACCCTGGCGGCCCTGCCGATCTCGGTGCTGTGTGCGCTGCTGGCGCTTTCGGCCTTTGGCGCCGAGATCAACACCATGACCCTGGGCGGCATGGCGATCGCGATCGGGGCCCTGGTGGACGACGCGATCATCGACGTGGAGAACGTCGTGCGGCGGCTGCGGGAAAACGCCCGCGCGCCGGCGCAGGCGCGCCGATCCGCGGCGCGGGTGGTGCTCGCCGCCAGCCTGGAGGTGCGCGGCTCGATCCTCTTGGCGACAGTGATCATCCTGCTGGCCTTCGTGCCCCTGTTCGCCCTGGACGGCATCGAGGGGCGCCTGCTCGAGCCGCTCGGGATCGCCTTTGCCGTGTCCCTGGCCGCCTCGCTGCTGGTGGCGCTGACCCTCACGCCGGCCCTGTGCGTGTGGCTGTTGCCCGGCAGCGCCAGCGTGGTCAAGGGCCACGAGCCGGCGCTGATCCGCGCCCTGCTGGGCGCCTATCGGCCGCTGCTGCGCTGGTCCCTGCGCCATGGACGGCTGCTGCAGGCCGCGGCGCTGCTGTTGTTGCTGGCGTCCCTGCCGGCGGCCCTGCGGCTCGGGCAGAGTTTCCTGCCGGAGTTCAACGAGGGCGCCCTGGTGGTCACGGTGACGACCCTGCCCGGCACGTCCCTGGCCCAGAGCGAGGCCCTGGCGCAGCAGGTCGAAGAGCGCCTGCTGCGCGAGCCCGAGGTGATTTCGATCGCGCGCCGCACGGGCCGCGCCGAGGAGGACGAGCACGTCCAGGGTGTCGAATCGAGCGAGCTCGAGGTGCGCCTCGACGATCGCGCGGCGCGGGCCGACGGGCGGCCGAGGCGCACGCGCGGCGAGCTGCTGGCGGCCCTGCGGGCCGGCGCCGCGGAGGTGCCCGGGGTGGCGCTCAGCTTCGGGCAGCCGATCGGCCACCGGATCGACCACATCCTCTCGGGCACGCGCGCCGCCCTGGCGGTCAAGATCCAGGGGCCGGACCTGGAGGAGCTGCGGCGGCTCGGCCAGCAGGTCGAGCGGCTGCTGGCGGGCGTGCCCGGGCTGGTCGACGTGGCCCGCGAGCAGCAGGCCGAGGTGCCGAGCCTGCGGGTCGAATTCGAGCGCCGCGAGCTGGCCCGCCACGGGCTTTCCGTGGAGGACGCGGCGCTGGCGCTCGAGTTCGGCACCCGCGGCCGCCGCGCCGGACAGGTGCTCGAGGGCGTCGAAGCCTACGACCTGGTGCTGCGCACGAGCGCGGCGCCGGCGGAGAGCGCGGCCCAGCTGGCCGACCTGCCGGTCGAGGCCCCGGGGGGCGCGCGCCTGCCGCTGGCGGCCGTGGCGGAGATCCGCGAAGACCGCACGCCCAACTTCATCAGCCGCGAGAACGTGCAGCGCAAGCAGGTGGTGATGGGCAATCTGACCGGCGGCGACAGCCGCCGCGCCGTGGCCGAGGTGCAGCGTCGCCTGGAGCGGGGCCTGGTGCTGCCCGCGGGGTATTTCATCGAGCTCGGCGGGCAGTTCCAAAGCGCCCAGGCCACCCAGCGGCGGCTGAGCTGGATCGGCGCCCTGGTGGTCGGCGCGATCGCGCTGCTGCTGCAGCAGAGCTTCCGCTCGTGGCGCGACGCGGGGCTGGTGCTGGCCAGCCTGCCGATGGCCCTGGTCGGCGGCGTGGCCGGCGTGTGGCTTTCCGGCGGGGTGCTTTCGGTGGCCTCGCTGATCGGCTTCATCTGCGTGTTCGGCGTGGCGGCCCGCTCGGGCATCATGCTGCTGGCGCACATCCGCCAGATCGAGCGCAGCGGCGTCGAGGATCTGGCCGCCGCGGTCGAGCGCGGCGCGCTCGAGCGCCTGGCGCCGATCCTGATGACCAACCTGGCCGCCGGGCTGGCCCTGGTGCCGATCGCCCTGCGCGCCGGCGAGCCGGGCAACGAGATCCTCGCGCCGATGGCGCTGGTGATCCTGTGCGGCCTGGGCTCGGCCACGCTGCTGAGCCTGGCCCTGCTGCCGTCCCTGTTCCTGCGCTATGCGCAGCCCGCCCCCGCAGCGACCTTGGAGGCCGAAGATGGGCTCGAATCGGATCTGTAGCGCCGTCGGGTTGGCTGTGTGCCTCGCGGCCTGCCAGAGCGCCCCCGATGCGGGGCCCGATCGGGCCCGGGCGCGGGCCCTGATCGCCGAGCGCAGCGGCGCGGGCGAGATCCACGATCCCGAGCGGCCCCTGACGGCGCAGGAGCAGGCGGAGCTGGTCGCGGAAGCGGGGCGCGACGGGCTCGAGCTCTGCGAGGCCCAGCGCTTGGCCCTGCTCTTGAACCTGCGCCTGCAGGCCGGCTTCGCCGAGCTGGGCGTCGATCGGGCCGCCTTCGCCCAGGCCGGGCTGCTCGAAAACCCGAGCCTGGGGCTGGCCTTCCTGTGGCCCTCGGGCGGCGGCCAGACGCGCTACGGATTCGACCTCTTGCAGAGCGTTTCGAGCCTGTGGGAGCTCGAGGCGCGCCAGGGCCAGGCCCAGGCGCTGCTCGACCAGCGCATCCTCGAGCTCTCGCGCTTCGCCGGCGAGCTGGTGGCCGAGACCAAGGCCGCGTTCTTCGACGCGCTGGCGGCCGAAGCGACGCTGGATGCCGCGCGGCAGGACGCCGAAGCGGCACAGCGGCTCGGGCAGCTGGCCCAGCGCCGGGCCGCGCTGGGCGAGATCGATCGGCTGGATGCGGGCCTGTCGCGCGCGGAGGCCCAGGCGGCGGCCCTGCAGGCCGAGCGCGCTGCGCTCGAGCTCGCTCTGGCCCGCCAGCGCCTGGCCGCGCAGCTGTCCCTGGGCGCGGGCCTCGGGGAGCTGCGCCTGATCGAGCCGTCGCCGGCGCCGCCGGAGGACCTGGATGGTTCCGGACGGCCCCTGGGGCTCGAATCCGTGCGGCGTTTGGACCTGGCGGCCCTCGAGGCCTCGATCGCTGCAGCCCGCGCCGACCTCGATCTCGAGCGCCAGCGCCGCCGGCGCCCGCAAACGCAGGCCGGCCTGAGCGGCGAACGCCCCGAGCGCGGCAGCGCCATGACCTTCCTGACGGGCCTGGCGGGCTCGATCCGCCTGCCGATCTTCGATCAGAACCTGGCCCAGGTAGCGCGCGCCCAGGCGCGCCTCGAGAGCCTCGAGAAGCAGCGCGCCGCCCTGGCGGCGGAGATCGAGCTCGAGCTGTCCGCGGCCCGGCAGCGCCGGGCGGCCGCCGAGCAGGCCGTGCGGGAGATCGAGTCCGGCCTGCTGTCCAGCGCGAGCGAGAACCGGGCCCTGGCGGAGCGCCTGTTCGAACTGGGCGAGCGCGATCTCGCCGCGCGCCTCGAAGCGCAGCGCACCTGGCTGCGCGCGCGGCGCCTGCTGATCGAGGCGCGCCTCGAGCGGGGCCGTTCCGAGCTGGCCCTGGAGCGCGCCTTGGGCGCGAGCTTGGACGCGCCGTGAAGCCCGCTTGACCTGCGCCTTCGCCCAGGGGCGCGCAGATCGGCCGCCGCGCGGTCCGGTCGCCGGCGCGGGGCTGCGGCGTGCCGGGCCGCCGTGCGCAACGTGGGCCGCGGGCCTGCGCGCGCCGGGAAGCGTCGGCCTGTGCAGCGCTTTGCGCCGTGCCGTGGGCCAGCTTGCGGCGGCCGGCGCTCCGTTCGAGTCCGATGCGCTCCGCGGCCCGCCGCGGACTGCCCCGCAGCCTGCCGGACAACTCCACGCCGCCGACCCGCAGCGCGGCGGCTCGCTGGCCGGCGAGCTGCACGGCCGCGAGCTGCACGGCCTCCGGCTGCGCGTCGTCGGGTCGCAGGGCGTCCGGCTGCACGGCGGCGGGGCGCAGGCCGCCGGGGCCCAGGGGGCCGCGGCCGACGGCGCTCGCTCCGCCGGCCCCGGCATCGCGGGCAGGCCTGCGGATCTCCGAACTCGACGGACAGGCACGGGCCGGCGCCGCTGGCCGGGATCCTCGACAGCGTGGCGAATCGAGGCGTCTGTCCCGATTTTCCGCCGAAATCGTGCCAATTTTTCGGGAACCTGAGGGTCCTGTTTGGCTCTCGGCTCCGCGGCTGCTCGCCCTGGTCCAAAATGATGCTCCAAGAATGATCGAGCCGTCATGGGACCTTGGCTCCCCCGCCGGCGTAGAGACAGGGCAGCAATCGATGCGTTCCGATCCAATGATCCTGGCTCGCTCACACCCCGCTTTCGTGGCCTCGGTCGCCAGCGCCTTCCCCGAGCACGCGGTCGACCAGAGCGGCACCCTGGAGGTGCTGCTCAAGTTGTTCCCCGCGGAGGATCCCGCGCGGGTCGAGTCCTTGGTGCGCCGCTCCGGCGTCGAGCGGCGTTATCTCGTCGAGCCGCCCGAGTCGGTGCTGGGGCGCAGCGACTTCAGCGCCCGCAACCGGCGCTACCACGGCGCGGCCCTCGAGCTTTCCGCCCGGGCCGCCGAGCTGGCCCTCGAGCGCGCCGGGATCGAAGCCTCCGAGGTCGATGCGATCGTGGACGTGTCCTGCACGGGCATCGCCATCCCGGCCCTGGACGTGGGCCTCGTGCCGCGGCTCGGCCTGCGCCACGACCTGCGCCGCTTCCCGATCACCGAGTCGGGCTGCGCCGCGGGCGCCCTGGCCCTCGGGCTGGCCGGCAGCCTGGCGCGCACCGGGCAGACCGTGCTGGTCACCGCCGTCGAGCTGTGCTCGCTGACGCTCTGCCCCGGCGACCAGTCGCGCACCAACCTGGTGGCCTCGGTGCTGTTCGGCGACGGGGCGGCGGCCGCCGTGGTGCGCCCGGAGGGGCCAGGGCCGCGCCTCCTGGCCTCGGGCTCCCGCCTGATCCCCGATTCCGCCGGCGTGATGGGGTTCGACGTCGGCAGCCACGGGCTGCGCATCGTGCTCGAGCGCGAGCTGCCCGGCATCGTGGCGGAACGCTTGCCGCCGGCCGTGCTGGATTTCCTGCGCGCGAGCGGCGCCACGCGCGAGCAGCTCGGCCTGCACCTGGTGCACCCCGGCGGGCGCAAGATCCTGGAGGCCTACGAGCAGCGCTTCGGCCTCGACCCCGGGGCGCTGATCCACAGCCGGAGCGTGCTCAATCAGACCGGCAACCTGTCCTCGGCGTCGATCCTGGCGGTGCTCGAGCGCGCTTGGGCCGCGGGCGAGCGCCTCGACGACGGGCAGCTCGCGCTGCTGCTCGCGATCGGACCGGGCCTGTCCCTGGAGCTCTCGCTGCTCGATTGGAGCGAGGTCGAACCCTGGCCGTCGCCGCAGCCCGCGCGCTGATGCTGGACCCCGGCTGGTTCTTCGCCCTGGCGGGCCTGCTGCTGGTCCAGCGCCTGCACGAGCTGGCCCTCTCGCGGCGCCACCTGCGCCTCCTGGGGCCGCCGGATTTCGGCCCCGCGCGCCCCGAGCCCCTGCTGCTGGCCTTCCATGGGCTGTTCTTCGCCGCGCCCCTGGCGGAGGTGCTCTGGCGCGGAGAACGCCTGGGAACGCTCGCCTTCGCGCTCGGTTTGGCCGCGCTGCTGCTGGCCCAGGCCGTGCGCCAGCGCACCCAGGTCGCCCTGGGACGCTACTGGACCGTGCTGCCCGCGGCCTGGCGCGGCCAGCGCTTGGTGCGCTCGGGTCCCTACCGCTACGGGCGCCATCCCAACTACGCCGCCGTGGCCCTCGAAGTGCTGGCCTTTCCGGCCGCCGGCGGGGCCTGGTGGAGCCTGCTGCTCTTGAACCTGCTGCATCCCCTGGTGCTGATCCCGCGCATCGCCCAGGAAAACCGTGCCCTGGCGGCTCTGGCCGCCGACCCAAGTCCCATGCACACTCCGGCCCGCTCCGCCTCCCGAGCTTTGTCCCTGTGGGTCCTCGCCGTGGGCCTGCTGGCGCCCGTCGATGCTCGAACGACGTCGCTGCAAGCGCCGCAGGCCACGCCGGATGCTTCGAATCCGCCGACTCCCGTGCCGCCCCTGGCGCCCCAGCTGCGGCGCTATCGCCTGGACGCCGACGCCAGCCGGGTCGGCTTCGACGGGCGCTCGACGCTGCACGATTGGAGCGCTCGCACCAGCGCCCTGACGGGGACCCTGGTCAGCGGCTATCCCGAGCACAGCGCGATCAGCGGCGCGCAGGTGGTCGCCTTGGCGGCCAAGCTGGACAGCGAAAACGGGCTGCGCGACGACGAGATGCGCTCCCGCCTGGACGTCAAGACCCATCCCGAGCTGCGCTTCCAACTGACGGAGGCGCGCGCGCTGCCGGCCAGCGGCGAGGTCCGCACCCTGGAGCTGACCGGGGACTTCCTGATCCACGGGGTTTCCCAGGGGCGCCGCCTCGAGGCCCAGGTGAGCCCGCGCGGCGCCGGCCTGGCGGTGGCCGGCCGCGTGGCGTTCCCGATGAGCGAGCATGGCATCACCCCGCCCGACATGGTGGTGGTCACGGTCACCGACCGGATCGAGGTCTGGTTCGACCTGCTCTGGCGGCCGGTCGAGGAGGGGCCGCTGCTGGCCGAGGGCCAGCGCATCGCCTGGCGCAGCGAGCGCGAGACGGCGGGTCAGGCGGCGCTGCTCGAGAGCGGCGAAGCGCGGCTGTTCTGGGCCGAGACGGGCGCGCTGCTCGAGCTGGCCGACGAAGATCGCTGGATCGTGTCGGGGGCCGACGGAGCGCGCTCCCTGCGGCCGACGCGGCAGCTGCTCGAGGGGCCGCCGGTGGCCATCGAAGCGGAGCTTGAGGCCAGCCGGAGCAAGCTCGAGGAGGCGCGCCGCAAGCTGTCCGGGCTCAGCGAAGCGCAGCGCGCCCGCGCGGGCGCCAGCCTCGAAAAGACCATCGCTCGCCTGGAGGCTTCGCTCGCCCTGGCCCCCGCGGGGGAGCCGCGCCGCGAAGCGGGCCCCGAGCGGGACGCGCTGTTTTTCGGCGAGCGCTTGTGGTTCGAGGCCAAGGGGCGCGCCGCGGGCGCGGAGGGCCGCCGAGTGGGCCCGCTGCTGGCCGTGCTGCCGGGCCTGCCGGCCGCGGTGCGCGCGGAGCTGCAGGCGCTGGACGGGGTCCCGGCGGAGCTGACCCTGGTGCAGCTCGAGGGCAGCTCGCGGCGCACGCTGAGCCTGTCGTTCGGGCGCGCCGAGCCGGCGCTCTTGGGCCTGGGCGACCTGGCCCCCGAGTCCTGGTGCCAAGCGCCGCCCGCGATGCGCTGAGGTTGGCCCCCTGGCTGCAATGCAACGCCGCGCGCCGGACCAAGCTGCGCGGCGCTGGCCGCCGGGGGCAGCCGACCTTCAAGCGCGCCAGGCGCTTCGGCGCTGGCTGCTAGAGTTGCCGCGCTCGACCCCCCAAGGTGACCTCGATCCCATGCAACGCTCCACGCTTCAGCCGCCCTGCGCGCGGCGCTCCCGACTGCTCGCCGCGGGCGCCCTGCTGGCCCTGACGGCCAGCGCTTGCCAGACCCCGATCGCCAAGGAGCCGTCCCTGGACCCGCTGGCCTTGGGGCCGCTCGAGGACGTGCTCAGCGGGCCGGTCGAATGGTCGGCCGTGTGCTCGCCGGGCACGCTGCTGGCCCTGGGCGGGCCCGCGGATCTGGAGCGCCTGTTGGCCTGGCGCGCGGCGCGGGCCGCCGACTCCAGCGCCGGGCTCGTGCTGGTCGATGCCTCCGGGCTGGACGCGGCTGGCGCCGAAGCGCTGCAGGACACCCTGGTTCTGGCGGCGCTCGAGCCCGGCGGGCCCCTGCTGCTCGATCGCGGCGGCCGCTGGGCCCGGCGCTTGTGCGGCCCCCAGGCGCCGCCCCTGCTGGTCGATTTCCTGCCGGACGGCCGCGTGGCCCTGCGGCGCCCCTTGGCGCCCTGAGGCCCGCAGCGGCGTACCGCGATCGACGCCGGTTGGCCTCGAGGGCCCCGATCCCTTCCGCACGACCGATTTTCGAGACCAGCGCGGGTTTGCCGATCCACGCCAGCGCCAGCGCCGCACACGAGCCCCCCCGCTTGCGACCCACCTCCGCCATGCCTCCCGCCGAGAGCGCCGATTTCGACCTGGCCGTGATCGGCGCCGGGCCCGCCGGGCTGGCCGCGGCGCTGACCGCGCTCCAGGGCGGAGCGCGGGTGCTGCTGTGCGAGCCGCAGCAAGGGCGCCGGGACAAGCCCTGCGGCGAGGGTCTGATGCCCGAAGGCGCCGTGGCCCTCGAGACCCTCGGCTTGGCGGATCTGTGCGCCCGGGGCCAGCGCTTCGAGTCCGTGCGCTATCGCTTGCCGGGCGGCGGGGAGCTGCCCGTGCGCCTGCCGAGCGCCGGGCTGTCCGTGACGCGGCCGGAGCTGATCGCCGAGCTCGAAGCGGCCCTCGATCGCGAAGCCGCGCGGCGCCCGGGAGCCCTGACCCGGCTGGCGGCCCACGCGGCGGTGGAGCGCCTGGAGCAGGCCACGGGCGCGGCGCGCGCCGAGACGCACGCCGCGGCGCCGCCGCGTTTCGCCATCGCAGCCGGCGGACGCCGCCTGCGCGCCGCGGCCCTGGTGGCCGCCGATGGCCTCTCCGGCGCGGTGACCCGCGCGCTGTTCCCGCCCGCGAGCGGCGCGCCGCGGGCGGCCCGCGGCCAGCGCACGGGCCTGCGTGCGCGCTTCCGCGCGCGCGAGCCGCTCGGGTCGGTCGAGGTGCATCTGGGCCGCGGCGCGGAGCTCTACCTGACGCCCTTGCCGCGGGGCGAGATCAACGCCGCCGCGCTGCTGGACGGCGAGGACTTCGAGGAGCGCGGCGCCGCCGAGCTGTTCGCGCGCGTGCGCGCCCTGTATCCGGAGGCCGAGCGCTGCCTGGGCGAGCCCCTGACGCCGCCGGGCTTGCGACGGCTTGCGGCGCTGCCGCCGCCGCGCTTGGCGGGCGGCGGGGCCTTCGTGGCCGGCGATGCCTCCGGAGGCGTGGATCCGGTGCTCGGCTGCGGGGTCACGGTCGCTCTGTGCAGCGGGCTCTCCGCGGGCCGCGCGGCCCTCGAGCTGCTGGCCGGCCAGCCGGAAGCCCGCGTTTCGCGCGCTCACAGCCGCCGGCTGCGGCGGGAGCTGCTCGCGCGCCGGCGCTTGGCGGGGCTGTTGTGCTGGCTCGGCCGCCATCCGCGGCCGCTCGCGGCCCTGGCGGCGGTCCTGACCCGCGCTCCGATCCTGACGCGCTGGGCCCTGGCCCTGGTGGCGGGGCCGAGCCCCCAAAAGAGCGACGGCGCCGGGCGGCCGGTCAGCGGCCCACAGGCGCTGCGGTGAGCGCGGGCGGCGGCGCGGAAGGCAGCCTGGACTGCGGCGTAAACGCCGCGGCCAACGGCGCGGCGAATGGGGCCGCGAATGGGGCCGCGAATGGCGCTGCAAGAGGCGCTGCAAGAGGCGCTGCAAGAGGCGCGGCCAACGGCGCCGCGCAGGGGGGCGCGAACCGCGGCGCAGGCGGCGAGCCCCGGCGGCCTCGTTTCGGCCCGCGGTCGCGCGCCTGGGCCTTGACGGCGCTGCTGCTCGCGGCGATCGCCTGGGCCGCCGCGCTCAGCGCGCGCTGGGAAACCGACAACCGGCT
>JBIKLM010000525.1:0-2901 GCA_044359835.1 Planctomycetota bacterium | reverse complement strand
GCTGGATGTCGCCCTTTTCGAGCGCCACCTCGCGGCTGTCGCGCTGGCTGGCGTAGGCCTCGGCTTGGTCCGCGCCCGCGGCGAGCGCGGCCGCGACGGCCGCTTGGCAGCGCTCGCGCAGGCCCTGTTCGACCTCGAGCGGCGTGCCGGCGGCCGCGATCGGTGCCGCTTGGCTCACTGGCGGCCTCCGAGCAGCACCTGGCAGCGGATCCAGGGGCCGCCGGCGTCGACCTTCATGGGCTGGCCCTTCCCGCAATGGCCCGAGCCCAGGTCCCAGAGGAATTCGGAGCCGACCCCGTCGACGCTGGAGAGCACCTCGAAGGCCCGCCCCGAGAGGTTGACGCCGCGCAGCAGCGGGCCGCGCTTTCCGCGCTGGATGCGATAGGCCTGCTGGGTCCCGAACATGAATTCGCCGTTGGCATCGGCCTGCCCGTTGGCGGCGCCATCCAGCAGATAGCCGTCTTCGATGCCGTCGATCAGCTCCTCGAGGCTCTGCCGTCCCGGCTCGATGTAGGTGTTGCGCATGCGGATCAGGGGCTCGTCCTGGTACTCCCAGGCGCGCGCGTTGCCCGTGGGACGGACGCCGAAACGGGCCGCGGACTCGCGGTTGTGCAGGTAGTTCTTGAGCACCCCGCGCTCGATCACCACGGTGCGTTCCGTGGCCACGCCTTCGTCGTCGACGGCCAGGCTGCCGCCGGCGCCCGGCGCGAACTCGCTGTGCCCCGAGTCGCATAGGGTGATCAGCTCGCTGGCCACCCGCTGGCCGAGCTTGCCGGCGGCCACGGATCCGGCCGTCACGAAGTCGGCCTCGACCGTGTGGCCGATGGCCTCGTGGGTCAGCAGCCCGACCAGAGACGGCGCCAGCAGCACCGTGGCGCGGCCGCCCTCCGGATAACCGGCGGAAAGGCGTTCGACCGCCAGGCGCGCGGCCTCCTCGGCCAGTTGCTCGGGGCTGGCCCGGCGGAACAGGCAATCCCAGCCCCCGCTGACGCCCACTGCGCGGCTGGCCCGCTGCAGCTCGCCGGCCTCGCGGGCCACGGCGCCGATGCGGAACTCCGGGCGCACCGATTGGCTGTGCACGCGCGCGCCGTCGCTGGTCAAGATCGCCTTTTCCTCCAGCAGCTCGGCATAGCGGCAGCTGGCGCTCTCGATGCGCGCCGATGACGACCTGGCGCGGGCCTCGAGCCGCAGGGCCAGGTCGATCACCTGCCCCAGGTCGCGGCCTTCGGCCTCGGCCACGCCTGCGCCCTCGAAGCGGCCGCGCACCAGGGGCGCCGTCGGCAGGCAGGCGAGGCGCGTCTCGCGGGCGGCGGCGGAGGCGCGCGCCGCGGCCCGGGCCCGGTCGATGGCCCTGCGGATCGCGTTGGCCTCGAGCTCGGGAGTCGAGGCGAAGCCGAAGGTGCCCAGCTCCATGACCCGCACGCCGACGCCGGTGTGCTCGCTGCTCTGGGCCGTGTCGAGGCGGCCCTTCTCGACCGCGACCGCCCGGGCGCGCTTGCGGTGGTAGCGGAGTTCGACGAAGCCCGCTTCGCGGCCAGCCAAGGCCTGGTCGAGGACGGACAGGGGGTCGGGGCGGTCGTGGGTCATGGGGGGCGTCAGCGGGCCGCGGGGAGTATGGACCGGGGCCCGGGGGCTTCAAACCCGAGGAGCCCGGGCGGGGCGCCCCTGGCTATGCTGCGGGACCGGCCTGCCGGTGCTGCCATGGCGAAAGATCCCCAAGCCAAACGCTCCCTGGCCCAAAATCGCCGGGCGCGGCACGACTTCGAGATCCTGGAGCAGCTCGAGGCCGGCCTGGTGCTGACCGGCAGCGAGGTCAAGAGCCTGCGGCTCGGCCGAGGGTCGATCCAGGAGGCCTACGGCCGGATCCAGCGCGGGGAGGCCTTCCTGGTGGGCATGCACATTCCCGAGTACGAGAACGCCGGCCACTACGGGCACGAGCCGGTGCACGATCGCAAGCTGCTGCTCAAGAAGCGCGAGATCGAACGGCTTTCGAAGTCCGTGCGCGAGCGGGGCAAGACCTTGGTGCCGCTCGAACTCTACTTCCAGGGCGCGCTGGTCAAGCTGTCCCTGGCCCTGGTGCAGGGCAAAAAGCGCCACGACAAGCGCGAGGTCACCAAGGAGCGGGAAGCCCAGCGCGACATGCAGCGCGCGGTCATGCGCCGGCGTTGAGGGGCTCCGCGGCGCCTCGGAGGCCGCAGCCCAAGGGCCCAGGGTCCGGCCATCGATGGGGGGCCGGCCGGTGTCGTCGGCGAGCTGAAGTCGCTGCCGCGGGGCCCCAGCCCCCGCCTGACCGCGCCGGTCCCAGGGCTTTCCGGGGCCTCCAGGCGGCCTTCCCTGGGCCCGGTGGCCGAAGGGTGTGGGCCCATGGAAAGCGGGCTGATTCGAGCCCTGGCAGGGGCCCCGCTCGAGTCGATTCATTTTCGGCGCCTCTCCGTCCTTCGCCCCCGGGGCTGCAGCGGCTATAAGAGCCTCGTCCGGGGCGGCGGTCCCGGACGGCAGTTTCCCAACGGGGGCGTACCGGTTTCGACTGGTTCTGCGCCGCTGCGGGCTGCGTGCCGGGGATCTCGAGTCACCCCGTACTATCCTCTCGGGAAGGCACTCAAGTGCCAACAACTACGCTCTCGCTGCCTGATTTCGTAGGCAGCCGTCTCGGCCGGGAACGCCCGCGGCCTGGCCGGGACGACAACAGCGGGCTGGTCGAAAGGGTCCCGCCCCGGGGCCCCTAGGCGAGAACCCTTCCGGGGCTGGGCCCGAGGCAACCCGTCCGACGGAGGCCGAGGGTCGAGAACCAAACGCCGGACTACGCACGTAGAAGCTCGACGCGAGCCGGCTCCAGGACGCGGGTTCGACTCCCGCCGCCTCCAGGGAGCCCCGACGGGGCGCTCGATCGAGCGCCCCGTC
>JBIKLM010000119.1:0-10543 GCA_044359835.1 Planctomycetota bacterium | reverse complement strand
TTCTCAGGCTGTCAGAGCCTGGGAAAAAATCGGCGCGCAGCGTCGATCCCAGCCTCTGCGGCCGCCGGATGGCGGCCCAAAGGCATGCTGACAGGCTGGTATGTCTGCCCGGGCACCGCCCGAGTCGATTTTTTCTCAGCCTGTCGGTCGGGCCCGAGCCCTCGTCCGCCCGCCCGGCGGCTGCGGCCGCGGACGGCGCCCGCCAGTCGACCGCGGCGTGCCCGCCAGCGCTGCGGGGCGTGCTGAGCAAGCCGGGATGGCCGGCACCGCTCGCATGCCAGCCGGACCCGATCAGGAGCCCGGCCAGGAGCCAAGCGCGGGCCAGGGTCCGGGCCACGGGGAGACGTGGCGCACCCGCGGCGGACGCAACGGAAACGACCGGCAGACCTGCCGGGACCGCCGGCCCGGCCCAGGCGCCGTCCGGGCTCGCCGCGGTGTTCTGCAAGCCAGGCTCGCGTTGCACGATCGATCGCGCCGAGCTCCGGCGGACCGCTGCGGCCGGCGTGGGAGCGCCGGCCTGTGTGGAGCGTCGACCCGGGCTCACGGCTCCCGCGAGACGCGCCGGTAGTAGGAGTCGATCCAATCGCGATAGAGCAGCGGCATCTCCTCCGCGTTCTGGTTCGAGAAGATCTCCTGGACGCGCGGGGGCAGCTCGCCCCACGGGGCGATCTCGCCGGCCTGCGAGCCGGGCCCGCGTTCCGAACCAGGCGGGCGGCGATCCGAGCCCTGCTGGCCCTCGGGCCCGCCCTGCTCAGAGCCGCTCGGGTTGCCGTCCGGCTGCTCGCCGCTCGGCGGCGGCTTTTGGCCCTGCCCCTCGGGATCCTGCCCCTGTGAGCCCTGCCCGGACTCCGGCGGGGGCGGGGCCTGCTGACCGCCCTCCTGGCGCCGCTGGCCTTCGGGGCCGCCGCGGTCCAGGGGACTCTGGCCCTGCTCCGACGATTCGGGGCTCTGCTGGCCCTGGCCCTGATTCGAGGAGCTGCGCCCGCGGCTCTGGCTCGACATCTGCTGGGACAGGTCGAGCAGCTTGTCGATGTCCTCGAGCACCGCTTCGGAGCGCTGGCGCGTGTCGCCGATCCAGCTGCGCCAGCGCTTCGGATCGTCCTCGGCCAGCTCGGGCGACCCCGCGGCTTCGAACAACAGGTCGTCGATCGAGCGCAGGTTCTTCTCGATGCGCCCGAACAGCTCTTGCATCTGGGCCGCCGGGTCCTGGCCCAGGTCTTGGCGGATGCGACCTTCGAGGTCCACCGGCGGCGGGCCCTGCTCCTGGGCCGCTCCGAGCGGCCCCAACGCCAGCCAGCCCAGCAGCGGAACGGCGCAGGTCCAGGCCAGGATTCGATCGAGGGCAAGCGTCTTCATCGCGCGGTCGGGCTCTGGGCGGCGTCGGGATCGGGGAGCCCCAGGCGCTCGCGGAACTTGGAGAAGAGCTGGGTCAGGCGCTCGTGGCGGCCGGCGACCCGCTGGATGTCGGACAGCCACAGCGGATCGACTTCCGCGCTGCCTTCGATCAGTCCGGCGAGCTGCTCGAGCGACTGCTGCACATCGACCTGCATGCGGCGCAGGAGTTTCAGCTCGGCCACGTCGGGCACCAGGCGGTTCTCCTCGGGCGGCTGCTGGCCCTGGGGCTGCTCCTGTTGTTGTTGCTGCTGCTGTTCGCGCTCGCGGCGCTCGCGCTCCTGCTCGAGGGCCTCGATCACCGCCACCAGGCGGTCGGCCACGTCGAGCTGCATCGACAGGATGCGCTCGCCGCTCTGGTAGTCGCCGGCTTCGCCCACGTCGCGGGCGATCACGGCCAGGTCGGTCTCGACCGCCCGGAAGTACTCGGCGAAGACCAGGGCGGACTCGGCCTCCAGGTCGGCCGCCAGCTTGCCGGAGCGCTGGCCGAGCTGCTCCTCGACCTGGGCGACCCGGCGCAGGCCGAGGCGCACGGAACGGCTGGGGGCCTCGCCCGGCGTGCGGCGTTCGTCGAGGCCGCGCAGGGCTTCGATCTGCTGGCGATGCTCGTCCAGCAGGGCGCGCGCTTCGGTGCCGATCTCGACCAGCAGCTCCTCCTGGCGCAGCTGCTGATAGCGCCGCTCCTCCTCGCTCAGCTCGGCTTGGGCCGCTTCGAGCTCGCGCACGGTGTTTTCGGCCTGCTCGGCGCCGGCCTCCGCATCCCCGCGCTCCAGGCTGTCCGCGCTGCGCTCGGCCTCGGCCGCGGCGCCTTCCAGCCCCGGGGTCGGCTGGGCCTCTTCGCGCTCGGCGTTGAGCTTGGCCAGCTCGAGGATCTGCTCGCGCAGCCGGCGCTGTTCCTCGGCCAAGCGCTGGGCCTCCGCCGCCGCTTCGGCGCCGAGCGGCCCGGCGGGCTGCGCGGCGGCCTGGCGCGCTGCCTCCAGGGCCTCGAGGGCCTGCTGTTGGGCCCCGGCGGCGCTCTGACCGCGCCCTTCGGAGAGGCTCGTCTGGGCGCTGCGCATGGCTTCGCGGGCCTGTTCGATGGCCTGTTCGAGGCCGGGGTTCGATCGTCCGGACGGGCTTTCGAGGCCGCTGGCTTCGCGGCTCAGCTCGGCCTGCCGAGCTTCGAGCGGCGCCAGCGCCTGGCGGTCCTTGGAGCTCTGGCCCGCGCCGGCCCGCGCGGCTTCCAGGGCCTGGCGGGCCTGGCCGAGGCGAGCCGCGCCTTCGGCGTTGGCCGCCCGGGCGCTCTCGAGGGACGCTTCGGATTGGGGCGCCGGCTCGCGCGCGGCTTGCTCCAGGGCGCCGCTCGCGGCTTCGCTTTGGGCCGCGGCCGCGTCGAGCTCGTCGCGCGCGCTCCCGAGGGCCCCATCCAAGGCCGGATCGGCGCCCGCTTCCTGGCGGTTCTTCTCGGCCAATTCCCCGAGCAGCTTCGAGAGCCGCTTGGCGCCCTGGGCCGCCGCTTGGCTCGAGCGCAGGGCCTCCGACCGCTGGGAGCTGTCGGCCGCCCGCGCGCCGTCCACGGAGCGCATGGCCCGCTCGGTGGCGGACAGGGCGCGCTGGCCCTGCTCGGCGGCCAAGGCCGGATCGGTGCCGGCGGCGCGCTCGGCCTGGGCTTCGGCCGCGTCCGCGAGGGCGGCGCGCGCCTGGGCCGCGGCGCGGGCCAGGTCGCTGCCCGCGGGTGCCTCGAGGGCGGCCAGCGCGGCGTCCGCGGCGCGGCGTTCGGCTTCCGCTTCGGCGCCGCGCTCGCGCGCCCGCGCCGCCAGCTGGCTGGCCTCGGTTTCCAGGGCCGCGGCGGCGGCCTCGCGGGCTGCGGGCGGGGCCTCGGCGCCCAGCCCCGAAAGCGCCGCCTGGGCCCGCTCGAGGGCCGCGCCGGCGGCCCGTGCGGCCGCTGCCCGGGCCTCGTCCGGGGCCGTTTCGGCGGCCTTGGCGGCCGCCTTGGCCAGTTCGGCCAAGCGCGCCGCTTCGATGGCCGGGTCCGCACCGCCCCGCAGGCGTTCGGCGGCGGCGGACAGCTCGCGGGCGGCCTCCGCGGGGCGCAGCGCGGCGCCCTCGGCGGAGCGCGCGCCGAGCAGGCGCTGCTGGGCCGTGCCGAGCAGGGCGGTCTGTTCGCCGTCGAGGCCGGACAAGCGCTCCCGATCGCGCGCCGCGCGCTGCTCGAGCTCGCCCAGCTCGCGCAGCAGCCACTCGAACTCGAAATCCGCCGAGGCCCGGGCCGCGCTGCGGGTCTCCTCCGCCAGGGCGCGCTGGCGCTCGGCCAGCTCCGTCAGACGCTGTTCGAGGGCCACGCTGGCCGGATCGCGGGCTTGGTCCTCGAGCGCTTGGATGCGCTTCTCGAGCTCGCGCTCGGCGTCGGTCAGGCCCTTGAGCTTGGCCTGGATCGAGGCCAGGTCCTCGAGGCGCTTCTCGAGGTCCGGGGTCGCGCCGCGATCGAGCAGGATCGTGAGCAGCTTCTCGAGCTCGCCGATGGCGGCCTGCTGCTGCTCGACCGCCCGCAAGACCAGGCCGGAGTCGAGGCTGCTGGCGCTCTCCTTCATCCACTCCTCGAGGGTGCGGTTCTGGGCCTCGCGCGCGTCCAGGTTGGCGAGCGCCTCGCGCAGCAGCTCGGCCGTGCGCGTGCTGCCCTCCTTTTCCATGCGCGCCAGCAGCAGTTCCATGGTCTGCCGCAGGCGCACCAGCTGGCGCAGCAGCAGGTCCTGTTCCTCGCGGAACGAGCCCGCATCGCTCTGCTGGCTGGCGTGGGCCCGCTCGATGGCCGGCGCCGCGATCAGCAGCAGACACAAGCACAGCAGAGCCTGCGGGAGCCCGAGCGCGCCGCCGCGCCGCGGGACCCGGCCCAGGCCCGCAGGGCGCTCCAGCACCGCCCGGTTCCCAACGGACCGGCGCGCCTCGCGGCCCGCGCGCGGCCCGCCAAGTCGTTGCTCCAGCCCGGGCTGCAGGCCGGTCGAGGGCCCGCCGCCCCGCGCCGGCAGGGGATCACTTCGCCGCATGCTGTTTGAGGCGCTCTTGCAGCGCCTTCTGACGGTTGAGGATGTCGCGGGTCAAGCTCAGGACCGACTGGAAGTTGTCCCACTCCTTGAGTCGCTCGAGCAGGTCCTCCAGGCGCTGCAGGGTGGCCCGCTGGTGCTCGAGGGCCGAGACCAGGGCCTGGCGCTGATCGGCCGGGCGGCGGTTCAGGTCCGCCGCTTGGGAGAGCGCGAGGGTGGCGCTGGCGGCGCCCTCTTCGCCCACCCGTCGGGCCAGGTCGACCAGCTCGAGCAGGTGCCCGGAGAGGGTGCTGGCGGCGCCCGCAGCCTTGACCTCGGCCGCCAGGGTGCGCCAAGGCGCCGAATCGAAGCGCGCCCCGGCGCGCTTGTCGCCGAGCTCCTCCAGGCGTCTGGACCAGGCTTCCGCGGGGGCCTCGAGGCGCGCATGCAGCACGCTTTCGGCCACCGACGCGAGTTCGCGCAGCAGCGCCTCCGCATCGCCTTCCACGCGCCGCTGGCCGTTGAGCGCCGCCGAGAGCCCGCGGCTGTCGAGGGCCTCGCCGGGGCCTTCCTCCGCCAGGGCCCCGAGCAGCTCCTCGACGCGCTGGCGCCGTTCGGTCTGCGCTTGGGTCAGGGCATCGGCCTTTTGGCGGGCGTCCGCCAGCCGGTCCTGCACGCGGCGCAGGAACTCGTCGTCCGACAGCACCCGCACACGCAGGGAACTCGAGCGGCCGACCTGCGCCGGGTTGCGATTGTCGGCGGCGAACAGCTCGAGCACGAAGCTGCTGCCCGGGGCCAGGGCCGGGCCCTCGGGCGTGCCACCGTCCGCCGGCGCCTCGCCCGCGCCGCTGGGCGCATCGCCGACCGCTGCGGGGCCGCTGGCGACCGTGCGGGTCCAACGCTCGAGCTCGGCCAGCTCCAGGCGCTGGCGGAGCCAGGCCCGCGCCCGCGGGCGACGCTGGGCAGGCTCCGCTTCGCCGGGTTCCGGCGGCGGCGCCGGGCTCAGCTCGAGCGTGCGCCGCGTCTGCCAGTCGTCGCTGTCCCCGCGGCGCAGCTCGAAGCCGGCCGAGGTCAGTCCGAAGTCGTCGGTCGCGCTGGCGCGCAGGGGCAGCACCGCGCTGGCCACGGTCTCGATCTCGTTGCGGGTCGGCGCCGCGATGGCGATCTGCGGCGGCTCGTCGGCCTGGGCTTCGATCGAGAGCAAGCCCGGATCGGGGTTGGTCAGACCGCGCGCATCGACCAGCTCGAAACGCAGGTGTGTGGTGGCCGCCAGCTCGAACTCGAAGGCCAATCCGCTGCCGCCCAGGGCCAGGGTTCCTTCGGCCTCGGCGCGGCTCGGAAACTCGGCGGTGGTCAGCTCCAGCACGCGGTCCTCGGGCAGCAGCCGCACTTGGCCGCGGACGCCTTCGCCGGAGGGCAGCAGCGAGACCCGCACGCGGCTGCCGAGCAGCGCGCGGCTGCCGCGATCGAAGGCCTGCTCCGCCGGCAGCCCGCTGTAGGGCGGCGGAACGATCTCGAGCAGCGTGGCCAGGATGTCCGGGGGCTCGAGCACGGTCAGGAGCAGGCGGGGGCGGCCGTCGCGGTCATCGCCGCCGCGCACGGAGAAGGCCAGGTCCGCGGTCAAGCCGCGCAGCACCGTGGCGAAGCTCGCGGGGCCGCTGGGCGCCAGCTGGCTGCGCTGGCCATCGTCGAAGTCGAGCCACACCTCGCTGGGCAGCTCGCCCGCGGCGCTGACCAGGATCGGCAGGTCGCTGCCGCGCGGCAGGGAGACGCGCAGCAGCTCGCCGCGGGCGTCGTTTTCGCGCTCGATGCGCACGCGACCCTCCGCGGCGCGCACCTCCAAGGTCAATTGGGTGCGCTGGGGCCAGGGCTCGAGGCCGCCGAACAGGCGCTGGGCGAAGATCGCCGCTTGCTGGGGGGCCGCCAGAGCCGCGGCCGTCAGGGCCGCCGAGCCGAGCAGCCCGAGCAGGAAGCGCTGGCGCGGCCCGCGGCGATCCAGGACCGCCTCGAAGCGCAGCCCCGCCGCGGCCTGATCGGCGGCCCGATAGACGCGCTCGATCAGCTCGGCGCGCAGCTCCGGGCTGCTCTCGACGCTGGAGCGCGCCGACTCCGGCCGCAGCTGGAACTCGACGGCGCTGACCAGCAGCTCGTCCTGCTGGGGACGGCAGCGCTCGGCCAAGAGGGCCAGGCCGCGCAGGTCCGGACGGCGGCCCAGGGGGCGCAGCCAAGCCCAGCGCGCCAGGAACACGATCCCGAGCAGCAGCACCGCCAGGTGGAACAGGCGCACCCCGTACGGCACCCCCAGGTAGTAATCGGCGACGAAGGCGAACCCGAGCCACAGGGCCGTGGCCGCGAGCAGCGTGCCCAGGCCGTGGAGGTGCGCGGCGCGGGTCAACGACTGATCGAGCCGCGCCAGCCCGGCGGACAGGCGCGGGGTGCGCTCGAGGGTGCGCGGGTCGGGTCGGCGGCTCACGTCGTGGGGGCTCGGGAGGAAAGGCTACGGGCGCGGGAGCAGGGGCGGGCGCGGCGTTTTCGGGTCTCGGCGCCATCGGCGCCGGAGCGGATCGAGCGCTGGCTCGGGCGGCAGGCAGCGCATGACCGCGGCGACGAAACGCCGCCGGGCGGGCGCGCTCGCCCGCTCAACGCTGGAAGATGGGCAGGTAACGGTAGGGGATTTCGAGGATCAGCACGGCCATGGCCGTGCCGAAGTTGGGGCCCGGGCCGACCTCGTTGGGAAACGAGCCGTCCGGGCGCTGCAGGCTCAGGATCACCCGGCGCAGCTCTTCGAAGTACGGGCGCCAATAGTCCACGCCGGACTGGGTGCCGGCGGTGTACATGGCCTGCACGCCGTAGTAGTGCCCGTACCAGAAGAAGTAGTGCCCGCCGGCGCGCGTGCCGTAGCGCAGATTCTGCTCGTCGAGGCCGCGCCGCAGGTAGTCGAGCCCCTGGCGGATGGCGTCGTCCGAATAGATGCCGAGGCCGTGCAGCGCGGTGACCCCGGCGGCGGTCAGCGGGAAGGACGAGCGCGAGCCGCGGCCGCGCTGGTACAGGAACGCTCCGACCTCGTCGGAGAGGATCCGGCCCCCCGGGAAGCGCACGTCGCGCCCGGCGATGGCCGAGTCGACCACGTAGCGCGCGGCGCGATCGACCGTCTCGCGCGGCACGCGGATGCCGATGTTGCGGGCGGCGCGCAGGGCCAGCACCTGGCAGACCACGATCGACATGTCCGAGTCCGTGGCGAAGGGCTCGTAGCGCCAGCCGCCTTCGCTGTTCTGCACGTGCACGATGAAGTCGACCGCCCGCTGCAGGGTCAGACGCAGGTCCTCGCGGCGGGTCATGCCGTAGATCTCGGCCAGGCACAGGGTCGCGAAGGCATGGCTGTACATGCGCGTCCCGGCGTGGGTCAGGTAACCGTCTTCCTGCGCGCAGGAGAGCACGAAATCGAGGCCTCGATCGACGGTCTGGCCGTAGGGGCCCCGGCCCGGCGTGTAGCCGCCGGCCAGGAAGGCCATCAGGGCCAGGGCGGTCACGCCCACGTGGCCCTCCTCGCGGTTGTATTCGTAGCCGTTGTTGAGCTTGAAGCCGATCTTGCCCGTCCAGGAGCCGTTCGGGTTCTGCTTGTCGGCCAGGTACTGCAGCGCTTGATCCACGGCGCGCACCTGGGCGGGGATCAGCTCGACCTCCGATTCGGTGGCCTGCGCCGGGGCGGGCGCGGCCAGCGGCGTGGCCAGCGCCAACAGCGCCAGCAGCAGCGAGCTCCACAGGGGGACCGGACGGTCGGTGCGGCGGGTCGACATCGGGTCAGCGGGGTTCGGTGGGGCGTTCGAGCAGATCGATGCGATCCTGTCGTCCGCTGTTGGTGACGCTCGAGATCCACAGGTTCTGGCCGGAGCCGAACAGGCGGATCTCGCGGGCTTCCGGGAAATCGTCGGAGAGCATGCGGCTGTCGAGCTTGCGGCCGCTGGCGAGCTCGTAGAACTCGAGCCGCACGAAGCGCCGCCGCAGGCTGTTCTCGTCGCGCACGCCGTAGATCAGCGCCACCGCCTCCTGGCCCACGGCGGGCAGGGTCCAATCCGCGTCGTAGAGCGTGGCGTGGCCCACCGGCAGGGCCGCCGACCAGCGCCGACCGCTGGAGAGATCGAGGGCCAGCAGCGGGGTGCGGCGCGCGCCCGGGGGATTGCTGACCACGAACAGCCAGGGCTGTTCGAGCTCGTAGGTCGCGCCGCGGCGCAGGCCGATCGGCACATCCGAACTGGCCAAGCGCTCGATGTCCCGCAGCCGGCCGCTGGCGAATTCGAGCTCCGCCACGCGGCCGCCGCGCTCGGCTTCGCTGAAGCTGCTCGGCAGGCCGATCACGAAGCAGCGCGGCCCGTGTCGAATGAGGCTGAACAGGTCGCAGCCGGGCCCGCATTCCACGCGGGTCAGGAGCCGCCCCGAAAGCAGGTCGTGGAGCCCGACGAAACCGTCCTGGAAGTGCGGCACGACCAGCAGATCGCCCTGCACGAAGGCTTGCTGGGGCAGCTGCGGCGGCAGGCCCACCGGCAGCTCGATCGAGCTGCCCAGCCGGCCGCTGAACAGGTCCACGGCGCGGGCCCGCGCCGGCTGAGCGAAGGGGCGGTCGAAGACCACGGCGTGGTCGCCGGCGGCGGTCGGCCCGATCCAATTGCCGTCGCTCGGCAGCTCGCGCACCCACACCGGCGCGCCCGAGGCCAGGTCGAGGGCGTGCAGGTGCTGGGGCCCCTGACCCGGGCGCTCGAGCACCAGCACCAGGCCTTCGGCCAGGGCCAGGCTGGGCGCGGCGGCGGCCCGCTCGCCGAGTTCGAAGCGCCAGGTCGTGGCGCCGCTGGCGGCGTCCAGGGCGATCAGCCCGTCGTCGCCGGCCAGCACCACGCGGCCGCCGGTGGCCGTGGGAGCGAGCAGCGCCCGCCCGCCGGTCTCCAGCCCGCGCCCATCGACGCTGACCGGCTGGGAAAAGCGCGCCTCTCCGGGCCGGCCCGCGGGATAGGCCTCGAGGCGACCCTGGCGCCAGAGGTAGAGCCGCTCGCCGTCCGCTAGCCGCAGGCTGCCCAGCACGGCGTGCTGCCCGGGGAAGATCGCGGCCAGGGCCACGTTCTGGTCGAAGCGCGGCGTCTGGGCCTCGGGCGGGGCGTTCTGCCCGAGCGCCCGCGCCAGGTCGTCGAGGCGCCAGCCCTGGTAGGGCGCGCGGCGGCAGAGGGCTTCGGGCTGTTCCCGGGCGGCGCGGGCCAGGGCTGCGCGTTCGAAGCTGATGTTGCCGGCGCGCCCGAGACCGATGGCCAGATCGACCAGCAGCTCGACCGCGCGGGGCGACCAGCCGCCTTCGCTCTCCAGCGGCCAGAGCTCGGAGACCGAGCGCGCCAGGGCGGCGGGGTCGTCGCTCTCCAGGGCCCAATCGAGGCGCAGCTGGCGCGCGCTCTCGGCGGCGTTCGAGAAGGGGTAGCGGCGGATCAGCTCCTCGAGCGCCAGGCCGCGCGCGGCGGCCGCCGGCGCCTCCGGCCCGGTCAAGCTGGCCAGCAGCGCCTCGGCGCGCGCTTCGACGGGCGCATAGAGCTCCCGGCCGAGCAGCTCGATCAGGCGACCGATGCGCGCCGCGGCCCGCAGGGAAAAGGCCTCCCCGGCCGATTCGGGGGCTTCGACCAGCGCCTGCCAGCCCAGCACGGCCGCTTCGAAGTCGCTCTCGCGCTCGCGCTGCAGCGCGCGCTGCACGGCGCACCAGGTCGAGACGCGCACCGGGCTCGCGCCCAGGCCGTCCGTTTCCCCGGCGAATTCGAGCCAGCGCGCTTCGCCCAGGTGTTCCGCGGGGACCGACAAGCGGCCGCACTCGCGCGCCAAGCGCTCGAGCAGGGCCTCCCAGGCCGCCGGGTCCCGGTAGCGCAGGCTCTCCTCGAGGGCCAGCAGGGCCTCGAGACGCTGGGGCAGATCGAGCGACAGGTCGGCGGCCTCCGTGAACAGCAGCGTGGCGCGCGGCGTGTCCCCTTGCTGGGCGTGCAGGCGCGCCTCCGCCAGGCGCCCGCGGGCCAGCTCCTGGTCGACCTCGCCGCGGCCGCGCAGGGGCTCGAGCACGGCGCGCAGCTCGGCCAGCAGGGCCAGGGCCGCCGGCGGGGTCGCCTCGGCGCGATCGGCGGCGCGCTGAG
>JBIKLM010000118.1:0-10553 GCA_044359835.1 Planctomycetota bacterium | reverse complement strand
CGGCGGCATCCACTACCTGGTCGATCCGGCCACCCACGACCCCGCCGAGCGCCGGCGCCTGCTCGAGTTCCTGTCCGAACAGCCGCCCCTGGCCGGCCTGATCGTGACCCACCACCATCCGGACCATGTGGGCTCGGTCGAGCCCCTGGCCCGCGAGCTGGGCCTGCCGGTCTACGCCCATCCCCTGACCTTGACGCGCCTGCCGGCGCCCGTGCCGGATCCGAGGCCCCTCGACGAGGGCCAGCGCCTGCCCCTCGGCCGAGCGCCCGACGGCCAGGCCCCCTGGGAGCTCGAAGCGCTGCACACCCCGGGCCACGACCGGGGGCACCTGTGCCTGTTCGAGCGCCGCTATCGCACCCTGATCGCCGGCGACCTGGTCTCGACGCTCTCGACGATCGTGATCGAACCGCCGGAGGGCCACCTGGCCACCTACCTCGAGCAGCTGCGCCGCGTGCGCGGGCTCGATCCGCGGCGCTTGATCCCGTCCCACGGCCCGGCGGTCGCCGACGGCGCCGAGCTCTTGGATCTCTACCTGCGCCATCGCGAGCACCGCGAGAGCCAGCTGCTGCAGGCCCTGCTCGCGACCGGCGGCGCGGAGGCCGAGGGCCTCTTGGCGCTGGTCTACAGCGACGTGCCGCCGCGCCTGTGGCCCCTGGCGCGCGGCTCCCTGTGGGCCGGGCTGCACAAGCTCCACGCCGAAGGCCGCGTGCGCTTCCTGCCGGGCGAGCCGCCGCTGGCCTCCGCGCGCAGCCGCCTGCCCGCCGGCGAATGGCGCCTGGCCGGGCCCTGACCGAGGCAAGCTCGTCTCGGTCTGCGCCCGAGCGCTGGAACCGGCCGCTGCGTTGCTTCTCGCCTGCCATCCGGCGGGCACGGGGGCCCGGTCGCCGCCGCGCGGCGATCGAGCCCCTGAAGACGCCGCCCCGATCCCGCAGACTGCGCCGATGTGCCCCGATTCGCCCGCGAGCCCCTTCCCGCCCGACTACGCCCTGGCCCGCGGCCGCTTCCTCAAGGAGGCCGAAGCCGCCGGGGCGGACCTGTCGGCCTACCTGCATCCGCTGCGCGGGGCGCGCGGCGAGGAGCTGGCCATCGACATCGCCGTGCTGCGGCCGAGCGGCGCCCGCGCCGCGCTGGTGATCGCCAGCGCGACCCACGGCGTGGAGGGCTTTGCGGGATCCGGCATCCAGCACGACCTCTTGACCGGGCGGCGCCGCTGGCTCGGCGATCTGCCGGTGGCCCTGGTGCTCGTGCACGCCCACAACCCGCATGGCTTTTCGTTCGTGCGCCGCACCGACGAGAACAACGTCGACCTCAACCGCAACGGCCTTCACTTCGACGCGGGGCTGCCGGAGACGCCGGACTACGACGAGCTCCATCCGCTGCTGCTGCCGGAGGATTGGGAGGGCCCGTCCCACGCCGCCGCCCGGGCGCGCCTGGCCCAACTGGCCGCCGAGCGCGGCCAGCGCCGGGTGACCGCGGCGATCGCCGGAGGGCAATGGCGCCACCCCGACGGCCTGTTCTTCGGCGGCCAGGGCCCGAGCTTTGCGCGCCGCACGATCCACAAGCTGTGCCGCTACGAGCTGGCCGAGTTCGACTCGCTGGTCTTGCTCGACCTGCACACCGGCCTCGGCCCGCGCGGCCACGGCGAACTGATCCACGCCGGGCCCTCCGGAACGCCGGCGCAGCGGCGCCTGGCGGCCTGGTTCGGGGCCGAACTCACCTCCAGCGACGACGGCAGCTCGGTCTCGACCCCCGTGCGCGGCACCATCGACCAGGTCTATCGCCGCGCCCTGCTCGAGCGCCCCGAGCGGCCCACTCCGGACTTCGCCGGCCTGGTGCTCGAGTTCGGCACCGTGCCGCTCGCGGAGGTCTTGGAAGCGCTGATCGGCGACAACTGGCTGCACGCGCGCGGCGAGCCCGACAGCGAGCTCGGCCGGCGGCTCAAGGCGCGCCTCAAGGCGGCCCTGTTCGGCTCGGATCCGGAATGGCAAGCGGCGGTGCTCGAACGGGCCCGGCAGGTGGCGGCCCGCCTGGCCCGCGGCTTGGCCGGGGACTAGACTGGTTCGCATGCAGACCAAAGCCGAGATCCGCGCTTTCGAGCCGGACTTGATCGCCTGGCGCCGGGACTTCCATCGCCACCCCGAGCTCGGTTTCGAGGAGGTCCGCACCGCCGGCCTGGTGGCAGAGCGGCTGCGCTCCTTCGGGATCGAAGTGCACACCGGCATCGGCAAGACCGGCGTGGTGGGGGTGCTGGACGGCAGCCTGGGCCCGGGGCCCACGATCGGGCTGCGCGCGGACATGGACGCGCTGCCGATGCAGGAGGAGAACGACTTCGAGCACCGCTCGACGATCCCCGGCCGCTTCCACGGCTGCGGCCACGACGGGCACACCACGATGCTGCTCGGCGCGGCCCGCTACCTGGCCGCCACGCGGCGCTTCCGCGGCCGGGTCGTGTTCATCTTCCAGCCCGCCGAGGAAGGCCTGGCCGGCGGCCGCGCCATGGTCGAGGCGGGCCTGTTCGAGCGCTTCCCCTGCGATCACATCTTCGGCGCCCACAACTGGCCCGAGGAGGCGCTCGGCACCGTGGTGGTGCGCTCCGGTGCGATCATGGCGGCCAGCGACTTCCTCGACATCGAAATCGAGGGCGTCGGCGCCCACGCGGCCATGCCCCACCGCGGCATCGATCCGGTGCTGGTCGCGGCCCACGTGGTCACGGCCTTGCAGAGCCTGGTCTCGCGCCAGACCAACCCGCAGGACGCGGCCGTGCTCTCGATCACCAAGATCGAGGCCGGCAGCGCCTACAACGTGATCCCGCGCAGCGTGAAGATGGCCGGCACCTGTCGCACCTTCGAGCCAGAGGTCCGCGATCGCATGGAGGCCGGCATCGCCCGGGTGGCCGAAGGCGTCGCCCAGGCCTTCGGGGCCAAGGCGACCGTGCGCTACCAGCGCAACTACCCGGCCACCGTCAACAGCGTGCGCGAGACCGAGATCGCGCGCCGCGCGGCGGCCCGCGTGGTGGGGGAGGCCAACGTGGTCAGCGATCGCAAGCCATCGATGGGCGGCGAGGACTTCGCTTTCATGCTCGAGCGCCGGCCGGGCAGCTATGTCTGGCTCGGCCAGGGCGGCGGGCCGAGCGCCTGCAACGTGCACCACCCGCGCTATGACTTCAACGACGCCTTGCTGACCGTGGGCGCTTCCTTCTGGGCCAGCTTGGTCGAGGGCGGCCCAGCCGCCGAGTGAATCGCCCGGGGACGGGCCAGGAACCGCAGATCCGCTCGCCTGCGGGCCAGCACGCCGCGGGTCTGGAGCCGCGGGCGCGAGCCAGCCGATGACCTGGGGGCTCCGGGGCCCGCGGTCCGCACGGCACGGCGTGCGTTCGCTTCGGCCTGGCCCGCGAGGGCCAGCAGCCCGGGGTTGCCTCGGCCGGGCGAGGCCCCGCCGGCTCCGGTCTCGCTCCGGGTTCCCCCGGGCCTCGGCCTTGCGTTCCGGGGGGCCGGCGCCAGACTGAGCGCCTTCCCCCCCCTTATCGCCCCGCTCATCCTGTCGAGCGCCCGGGCACCCCCCTGACATGACCAGCCGTTCCGCCGGCGAGCTTCTGACCCGCCTCGATCAGTTGAGGCGTATTGTCCAAGATATTTCCCGCGACAAACCGGAGCTGGGGCGGGCCTGGAACGCGCTGCGCGTGTCCCTCGACGCTTTTCTGGTTTTGGAGCCTCCCACGGCCCCCGCCCCGGTTCCGGAGGCCTTCGGGGAGGGCACCGCCGCCGGCGCCCCGGGCCCGGCGTCCGAGCCCCTGCGCCGCCGCGGCGCGCCCCTCAGCGCCAGCCTGGACCACGTCGGCGAGCGCTCGAGCCTCAAGGCCCAGGCCTGCGAACTGGCCGCCAAGCTGCTGTTGCAGCCCCTGGGCACGGCGGAGCGCGCGCGGCTCGAAGCCCAGGAAGCCGAGCTGTTCCAGCGCGCCCGGGAGCTGCCGGACTGCTATCTGTGGGCGCTCGACCGCAAGCGCGTGCCCCTCGACCCGGCGCTCTTGGCGCGCTGCGCTCTGTGTTACTCGAACCTGGCCGCGGCGGCCCAATTGGCCCAGCGCGAGCTGCCCGGGGACCTGCAAGCGCCGCCCCCCAAGCGCTTGATGAGCCTGCTGGCCGAGGCCCAGTCGAGCCTCTACGCGGTGCTGCAGAACGCCGGCGTGCGCGGCGAGCGCGATCAGCTGCAGGTCTTCGCCTGGCTGCGCGAACGCACCGACATGCACCGCATCTACCTGCCGCGCTTCATGGACAAGTCGCGGCTGGCGGATCCCAACGAGGCCGAGGACCTGGCCCAGCGGATCAGCTCCTGGGGCTACGACGGCGCGGCCGTGCACGATACGGAGCGCCTGCTGGCCGAGCTCAAGAACCACCTGCCCGAAGGCGGCCAGCTGCCCGAGGGCGACCTGCGCCGGCAGCTGCAGCAAGCCTTGGAGCCAAGCCAAGCGGGCTCGCGCCTGGACCGGGTGGTCGATGCGCTGCGTCCGAACCTGCGCGATCAGGAGGTGCTCGAGCGCATCGCCAGCCGGCTGCGGTCGGTGTTGGGCGAGCTGGAGGGCGGGGGCTCGGCGCCCTGAAAGGCTGACAGGCGGACAGGCTGAGAAAAAATCGAATCGGGCTGCGCCCGAGCAGGTAGACCAGCCTGTCAGCATGCCTTTGGGCCGCCATCCGGCGGCCGCAGAGGCTGGGATCGGAGCTGACTTTCTTTCGAGCTCCTGAGGGCCTCAGGGCCGCTGCGGCGGCTCCGGCCAGCGGCGCGACGAGGTTGCGGCGGCGCGGGCCGCGCGACCGCCGGCGCGCAAAGGGCGGCCTGCGACCAGGCCACGGGTCCCGACCCCCATCGGCTGCCGACCGCGCGCCGGGGTTGGAGGCCAGGTCCGGGCCGGCTCCCGAGCCGCGCTCCCCGGCGCGCTCCAGGGCGCGCTCCAGGGCGCGCTCCAGGGCGCGCTCCAGGGCGCGCGAACGCTGGCTGCGATCAGCCGCCCTCGAGGCGCCTCCCGGCGGCCGCGGAGTCCGCTGCGATCCGCCGGGTCTGCTTCTCCGCAGCGCGGCTCTGCGCGCCGGCGCGGGCGGCCGGCGAGGTCTTTGCGGGGCTTTCGGCCCCCGGGGTGCGCGGCAGCCGCACCCGTACCAGGGTGCCGCCCCCGGAGCGGTCCTCGACGTCGATGCGGCCGCCCTGGGACAGCACCGCGTCGCGCGTGATGGTCAAGCCCAGCCCGTAGCCCTGGCGCTGCCCGGGGCGCGGCCGCCCGCGGTTGAAGGGCTCGAAGATCGAGCCCCGATCGGCCTCGGGGATGCCCGGCCCCCGGTCGGCCACCCGCAGTTCGATCACCGGCCCCTGCCCGTCCAGGGTCACCTCGACCAGCTGGCCAGCGGGCGACCATTGCACCGCGTTCTGCACCAGGTTGCGCAGCGCCCGCAGCAGTCCTTCCCGGTCGCCGACCAGGGTCAGGTCGCCGTGCCGCTCGAGGGCCAGCTCCACGGACAGCAGCGCCGCCGCCCGGCGCATGCGCTCGAGCCGCAGCTCGGCCTCCTGCCCGAGGTCGAAGTGCTCGCTCGAGACCACGCTTTCGGACTGCCCGTGGCGGCAGTGGGTCACCAGGTTGTCGACCGCGTCGCCGAGGGCGAACAGCTCTTCGCGCTGGCGCTCGAGCAAGGCCAGATAGTCCCCGGCGCCCCGCGGTCGGCGCAGGGTCACGTCCAGATCGCCCAGCATGGCGGCGATCGGCGCGCGCAGCTCGTGGGCCAGTCCGGCGATCATCACCTGGCCGCGCTCGAAATCCTGGCGGGCGCGGATCGAGAGCGCGGTCAGCTCGTCCGCCACGCGCCGGATCTCCACCGGCGCCGCCCCCAGATCCAGGCGGATCGGCTCGCTGCCGATGCGCGAGATGGCCAGGCTCTGGGCCAGGCGCTTGAGCAGCTCTTCCAGCCGGCGGCCGAAGAGCTGGGCCAGGGCCAGGGTCGCTCCCAGGGCCAACAGGGTCAGCAGGCCGCCGGCGTAGGCGTAGCGCTTGAGATGCGCGGTGACGGCCGATCCGTCGAGCAGCATCGAAACCAGCCGGCCGTCCGGCAGCGCCGTGCAGCGAAAACGCCGCGCCGAAGGCAGGTGGCGGGTCTGGTCCGGCGGCAGGCGGGGCGGCGGGCCGTCCAGGTGGTCGAGGGCCGAGGCGAAGCCCGCCAGGCGCACTTCGCCGTCCGGGGTCCACAGCTCGAAGTGCATCGGGTGCATGGCGTGGGCGCGGTCCACGCTCTGTGCGATGGTCTCGATGTACTCGAGATCGTTGGCGCGCGGTGCGATCAGCGCCGCGAATTCATCGAGTTCCTCTTGCACCAAACCGTCGAGTTCCTGATCGACGGCGCGCCACACGAAGGCCAGCGAGAGCAGGTATTGGGACAGGGCCAGGCCGGCGGTGCAGAGCAGGAACCACAGCCGCAGCCGCTTGCCCAGGCTCCAGGCCTTGGGCTCGGAACCGCTGCCAGCCTTCACGTGGGATCCTCCCAGCGGTAGCCCTCGCCGACCACCGTGCGCAGGCGCTTGGCGAGCTCCGCCCCGAGCCGGCGCCGCAGGCGCGCCACGTGCACGTCGACCGTGTTGGTGCCCGGGTCGAAGTCGATGTCCCACACGCGCCGCAGCAGCTCGCTGCGCGTGAAGGTGTGGCCGCTGCCCTTCAGCAGGGTGTGCAGCAGCTCGAACTCGCGCGGCGACAACTCCAACCGGCGCCCGGCGGATTCCACGCGCCGCTCCAGCGGATCGAGCACCAGCTCGCCCGAGCGCAGGCGGCCCGTGCTGGCCCGACGCCGCAGGACCGCCGCCACCCGCGCCAAGAGCTCGCTGAAGTCGAAGGGCTTGATCAGGTAGTCGTCCGCTCCCAGGGCCAGCCCGTGCACGCGCTCGTCGACCGCATCCCGCGCGGTCAGGAACAGGATCCCGGCCGAATCGCCCTGCGCGCGCCGTGCGGCCACGAAGTCCCAGCCGCTGGCACCGGGCAGCATCACGTCGACCAGGTACAGATCGAGCCCCGCAGCGCTCGCGGCCAGCGCTTGGGCCTCCTCGGCCGAGCCCGCGTCCAGGCATTCGTATCCCGCTTCCGAGAGCCCCTGCACCAGGCTGCGGCGCAGGCGCGGGTCATCGTCGACGATCAGCAGACGCGATTTGTTGTCCGACATGGCATCGCGGGTGCAGGGCCCCGCGTGCCTTGAGGGTATCGTGGGGGGGCCATGCGCAAGTTCCTGCTCGTCCTGCTCGGGCTTTTCCTGGCGCTGAATCTGGCGGGGCTGTTCCTGGACCCGAGGATCGAGATCCATGAACGGAAATTCATCGAAGCGGCCCCTGCCGAGGTCCACGCCCTGCTCGAAGACCTGGACCGCTGGCCCGCCTGGAATCCGCTCTTCGACCCGCGCCTCGAGGGGCAGCGCGCGATCGAATGGGGCGAAACCCGCCGCGGCGCTGGGGCTCGGCTCAAGGCCTCGTTCCCCGGCGACGCGCAGGTGCTGTTCACCCTGATCGCCTCCGATCCGGCCAAGGGCGTCGAGATCGAGACCTTGAGCGGCCGCAAGCAGGTCGATGTCTGGGCCGGCGAGGGCTTCAAGGCCTTCGACGTGGTGCTGCTGCGCGCCGAGGGCGCCGGGAGCTGGGTCGATTGGACCCGCCGGGGGCAAGCGATCGAATGGCCGATCCTGCGCGTGGTCGATGCGGTCTTGTTCCGCGGGGTGGTGCGCAGCCAGGTGCGGCGTGCGCTGGAGGGCCTCGCGGCGGCGGCCACCGGCCGGGCCCCGGCCGAGCCCGCCACGGATCCGAGCGGCGCTGCGCCCACGCCCAGCGGCGCGGGCGGCTGAAGGCCGCGCGCCGCGACGGCTGGGAGCCGGGGCCCACGCGGTCCAGCGGCGGCGCCCGAGGCCTCCGACAGCGCGGCGGATCCCGACGGGCCGAGAGGCTCGGCGCTCGGGCAGAGACCGCGCCGCGGGACGCGCCGCTGCGATCGGCGCTGGAAGGCGAGCGCCAGCGGCGCACGCCGCACGCTCAGGCGACCCGGCCCCCGCGCGCGGGAGCGGTCCGCGAGCTGCAAGCATGCCTGGAATTCGCCGCTCTTTTCCGGACTGCGGCGGGGTCGTGGAGCTTCGACCGCGCGTTCCGGATCGAGCGGGATCCTGCTTCCAGAGCTCCGCCCGCTATGCTGCCCCACCAACCCCTGCGCCCATGAAGACCACCCGCCTGCCCGGGCTCCACTACTGGAGCGTCTACCAGCCCGATCGACGCATCGACTTCAACGGATTCTTCATCGAAGGCCTGGCCGGCGGCGTGCTGATCGACCCGCTGCCGCTCAACCCGGCCCAGCTCGAGTTCCTGGCGAGCCGCGGCGGCGCGCGCTGGATCCTGATCACCAACGCGGACCACTGGCGCGACAGCGCCCAGCTCAAGCGCCAGCTGGGAGCGCGGCTGTGCGCGCCGGCCGGCGAGCGCGAGCGCCTGGGCCCGCGCGCCGCCGAAGTCAGCGATTGGTTTGCGGCCGACCAGCCCCTGCCCAAGGAGCTCGCCGAGGGCCTCGAGGTGCATTGGCTCGCCGGGGGCAAATCGCCCGTCGAGGCCGTGTTCGTGGCCAAGCGCTTGAACGCCGTCTTCTTCGGCGACGCGGTGCGTTCCCACGAAAGCGGCGTGCTGCGCCTGCTGCCGCCGGACAAGCTCAGCGCACCCGCGGCCCTGCAGCGCGACCTTAGGCCCTTGCTCGCCCGGCCCTTCGAGGCGGTGCTGCTGGGGGACGGGGACAACCTCCTGACCGGCGCGAGCGCGGCCCTGGCCAACCTGGCCCAGCGCCTGGCCTGAACGCCGCGGGGACCGCCCGGCTGGCGCGGGCGGCGTTACCCTGGTCGCCTCGGCCGCCGAGAAGACCCCTCCCGCCCGCTCTCCGTCCGCCCCCTCGCCATGCCCGACCGCTCCGTCTTGTCGATCGAGTTTTCCGCCAAACGGCAGGGGCCGGTGTTGCTCATGCCCCAGACCGTGCAGCAGGTCGAGGCCCTGCGGCAGGCCGCCCCGGCCGGCCCGAACGCGCGCATCGTCGCGACGCTCAAGCTGACGCGCTTCTCCGGCGAAGCCAACCAGACCCTGCCGGTGCTCGAGGAGGACGGCGGGCTGACGTTCTTGATCGGGCTCGGCAAACTCGCCTCGACCAAGAGCCTGCGGGAGGCCGCGGCCGCGGGGCTGGGCGCGATCCCGAGCGGTCAGTCCTTCTCCCTGGCCCTGCCGGCTCCGGCTCCGGGCCTCGACGAACTCGACCTGCTGCGGGCGGGCATCGAAGGGCTGCTGCTGGGCGGCTATCGCTACAAATTCGGCGGCGCGAGCCAATTGGGCGCCGGGCAGACGGCCACGCTGCTGACCGGGCTCCCCGCTGCACCGGTCGAGCTGGCGCGCGCCCGCGCGCGCATCGAGGGCATGCTGCTCACGCGCGATCTGGTCAACCAGACCGCCGAGGAGTTGGGCCCCGGCGAGCTGGCCGCCGTGGGCCGCGGCCTGGCCCAGGAGCATGGCTGGACGGCGCACACCTGGACCGGCGAGGAGTGCCGTGCGCAGGGCTTCAGGCTGGTGCATGCCGTCGGGCGCTGCGCCGACCGCCCGCCGACGGTCACCGTGATCGACAACCTGGCCCCCGGCCAGCGCCCGACCTTGGCGCTGATCGGCAAGGGGGTCGTGTTCGATACGGGCGGCTTGAACCTCAAGCCGGGCAACTCGATGGCCCTGATGCGCAAGGACATGGGCGGCGCGGGAACCCTGCTGGGCGCGCTTTCGACCCTCGGTCGCCTGGGGCATCGGCTGCCCTTCCTGGCGGTGATCCCGGCCGCCGAGAACGCCATCGGTCCCGGCGCCATGCGGCCCGGCGATGTGTTCCGGGCCTTCGACGGCCAGAGCGTCGAGATCGGCAACACCGACGCGGAAGGCCGGCTGCTGCTGGCGGACGCCATCGGCTACGCGCGCCAGCGCGGCGCCGAGCGGCTGCTCGATCTGGCCACTCTGACCGGCTCCGCGCGCGTGGCGCTGGGCCCGGATCTGCCGGCCCTGTTCGGCACCGACCGCGGGCTGGTCGACCTGCTGCTGCAGACCAGCCGTCGCTACGACGAGCCGCTGTGGGAGCTGCCGCTGCACGACGACTACGAGCGCGAACTGGACACGCCCTTCGCCGACCTCAACAACGCCTCCAACGACAGCCGCGCCGGCGCGATCACCGCGGCCCTGTTCCTGCGCCGCTTCGCCAAGGACACGCCCTGGGCGCACGTGGACCTGTACGCCTGGGAGGACCGCGGCCGGCCCGGCACACCCCGCGGCGGCAACGGCATGTGCGTGCGCACGGTGGCCGACGTCGTCGAGACCCTGGGGCATTGATCGGCTGAGGGGGGCCCGCGCCCTTGGGGCTGGCTCCGGCGCGGCGCATGCCCCTGGGCCGGCGCGCCCCTGGGCGGGGCTGGACCCCCGCCGCAAGCGCCGCTGCTCGGGTGCCTTCGGTTGCGCCCGTGGGACGGAGGCGACCCGGGGTCCGCTGTGCT
>JBIKLM010000117.1:0-10556 GCA_044359835.1 Planctomycetota bacterium | reverse complement strand
TGTTCCGGGTGCGGGCGCGGGGTCCGGGCTTGGTCCGGCCGGCAGCGCCGGCTCCGCCGAACCCCGTCGGCCGCCTGCGCGCGGCCGCCTAGGTCGGCGCGATGCGGATCTTCCGAGGGGCCCAGCGGGGCCCCTCGGTCGTTTTCGGGGGCTCGGCCGGCGGAGGGCGATCCGGCCGGGGCGCCCAGGTTTGAGCCATCGGAGCCTCAGAAACGCCCCTCGGGAAGGGGGCTTCCCCCGGGCTGGGTGGGGGGTCGGCGAGCGGGCGGCGGCTCGGCGGTGACGGGTGTGCCCAGCGGGGCTCAAGGGGGCCGCGCGGGCGGCCGATGGGGGAGCGATCCAAGGCTCCCCGTCGGATCCCGCATGTCGAAGATCGTTGCCCGCTTGTGCCTCGCGGCCGTGCTCGGATTCTTGTCGGTGCTGCTGCTCGAGCGGCGCGCCGTGCCGGGCTCGGTCCTCGAGGCTTCCACGGCCCTGGCCCTCGACACCCAGGCCCTGGTGGATGGGGCCGATCTGATCCTGGAGGGCCATGTGGAGGCCGCCCGCGCCGTGCTCCAGCCGGACGGCACCATCGACACGGAGTACGACCTGGCCGTCGAGCGCACCCTGTTGGGCGAGGACCTTCCGGCGCGGCGCCTGCGCCTGCCGGGGGGCGTGCTGCCAGACGGCCGCGGCATGCTCCTGCCGGGCATCGAACACCCGCCGATCGGGGCGCGGCTGCTCTGGTTCCTGAGCGCTGAGGGGGCCGCCGGACGGCGCATGCCGATCGGCCTGTGCCAGGGTCTGTGGCGCATCCTGCCCGCGGCGAGCGGCGGCTCGGTCGCGGTGCGGGGAGGGGCCGGGGTGGCCCTGCTGGACCCGGCAGGCGGGGCCAGCTCCGGCGGCAGCCACCTGGTACGGCCCCACGCCGAGCTGCTGGCCGAGGTGCACGCGGCCCTGGCGGTGCGCGCGGCGCGCACGGGAGCCGGACGATGAGGCGCCTGCTGTTCCTGGCCCTGGGGCTCGGCGCTTTCGTCGCCGGAGCCCGCGCCCATCTGCGCATCCTGCACCCGAGCACGAAGGCGCCGCTGTATTGGCAGGATCCTTCGAACGTCTCGGTGGTGATCCAGGCCGATGGCTCCGCCGATGTGCCGGACGAGAGCGACCGGGTGGCGCTCGAATTGGCCATCGCGGCCTGGAACCGCGCCCCGGGGACGATCGCGCGCTTGGCTCTCGATCAGGAGTCGAGCTTTGCGAGCGGGACCCAATGGTCGTCGAGCGCGGTGCACCTGCTCTGGTTCGACGAAACCAACGCTTCCGGTTACTTCCCGAGCGGCACCGGCACCGTCGCGGTCACGCCCCTGTGGTTCTTCTCGGACGGCCGCATCTCCGACGCGGACGTGCTCTTCAACGGCTCGGGCTTCGCATTCACCACCAGCGGGCAGAGCGGGCGCTTCGACATCCAGGACGTCGCCACCCACGAGCTCGGCCACCTGCTGGGCCTCGATCACTCGGGGGTCACCGGCGCGACGCTCTATCCCTACGTGGACTCCACGGTGATCCTGCACCGCAGCCCGGCGCTCGACGACATCGGCGGGCTGCGCGCCGCCTATCCGCAGGGCACCTGGGCGCGCTTCAGCGGGCGGGTCGAGCGCCCCGATGGCAGCCCGGTCTTTGGCGCCCAGGTGGTGGCGCTCGATGCCCTGGGGCGCGTGGCCTCCGCCGGCCTGAGCGCCGCCAACGGCGATTTCCTGGTGGAAGGCCTCGCGGCGGGCAGCTACCGCCTGTACGTGGCGCCCCTCGAGCTGCCAGTGTCGGGCGCCAACCTGACCGGCAGCCCGGCCCTGGATGCCGCCTTCGCGCCCACGGCGCCCGGCGCTTCCCTGGGGCTTGCCGCTGGACAGACCCTGGCCGTCGGCGACCTGGTGGTGGCCCCGGACGTGAGCTTGCAACTCGGGCGCAGCAGCGACCGCCTGCCCCTGCGAGCGATCCGCGGCCAGACGGTCAGCCTGTCGGTGCGCGGCACCGGCCTCAACTCGTCGTGCAGCCTGACCTCGAGCGCTCCGGACCTGACGATCACCCCGCTGGCCTGGCTCGGATCGTACGTGTCCTTGCAGCTGACCACGCCGCCGGATGCGGAGCTCGGCGCCGTGGATTTGATCGTGCAAAACCTGGCGGGTGAGCGCGCTGTGCTGGTGGGCGGCGTCGAGCTGACCCCGCCGGATCCGATCGTCCAGTCGATCACCCCGAGCCTGGGTTCGGCCGCGGGGGGCACGCTCTTGACCATCAGCGGCCAGGGCTTCCGGCCGGGAGCCTCGGTCGTGATCGGCGATCGCATCTACCCGGAGGGCCAGCCGGGCGGCGCCACGCGGCTCGACGCGAACACCCTGCAGCTGACCAGCGCCCAGACGCTGGTGGGCCAGCACGACGTGATCGTGATCGACGAGACCGGCGTGGAAGGCCGGCTGATCGACGGGTTCCAGGCGGGGCTCGTGCCCGCGATCCAGACCGTGTTCCCGCCCGCCGGCTCGGCCCAGGGCGGCACCGAAGTGGCCCTGACCGGACAGGATTTCGCCCCCGGCCTGAGCGTGCGGCTCGACGGCCAGCCCCAGACGGTGCTTTCGGTCACCCTGGGCAGCGTGGCGCGCTTCAGCACCGAACCCGGTCTGGCGCCGGGCCTCTACCAGCTCGAGCTGGAGAATCCGGGGGGCGAGACCGCCACCTCGGCCTTCGTGATCGCCGCGCCCGCCGACCCGCTGGTGACCGCGCTCGAGCCCGCCAGCGGGGCCAGCTCCGGAGGCGAACCCCTGACCATCCGCGGCCAGCACCTGCCCGAGGACGCCGAAGTCTGGTTCGGAGTCGACCCCTTGACCGGCCTGGGCGGGCAGGCGGCGCCGTCGGTGGTGCGCCTCGACTCCGAGACCCTCGAGGTGATCACTCCGGCCGGCAGCGGGCTGGCGGCGGTCGTGGTGCGTTCCCCGGGCTCGGGGCAGGCCGGGCTGGCGCCCGAGAGCTACCAATACTCGAGCGCCCAGGGCGGCGGCGGCTGCACCACCGCCCCCGTGCGGGGCGATGGGGGCGCCGGCGGTTGGCCGGGCCTGCTGCTGCTGGCCCTGCTCGGATGGCTGCTGGTCCAGCGGCCCGCGCCGCGAGCGCGGGCCCTCTGAACTCCGCTTGGCGCCCGGGCCCGGCTCCCCGTATACCGGGCCCATGGCCTTCCCCCTGCGCGCCCCGGCGGCCTTGTTGGCCCTGGGCCTGACCTTGGCGGCCTGCGGCGGCCCGGCCGCGAAGCCCGCCCCGGTGCTGCTGCTGTGCGTCGATGGCCTCGAGCCCGAGCTGGTGCAGCGCTTTCTCGCCGAGGGATCCCTGCCGACCTTGGCGCGCTTCGCCGAGCAGGGCACCCTCGGGTCCCTGGAGACCCAGCTGCCCACCTGGTCGCCGGTGCTGTGGACCACGATCGCCACCGGACAGGGTCTGCGCGAACACGGCGTGGTCGGCTTCCTCGAGCCCACCAGCGGCCTGCCCTACACCAGCAACGCCCGTCGGGTGCCGGCCCTGTGGAACCTGGTCGGCGAGGCAGGCCTCGAAGTCGACACGGTCGGCTATTGGGTCACCTGGCCGGCCGAGGCGGTCTCGGGCCGCATGGTCGCCAGCTACGCGGCCCAGGCCCAAGCCCAGGTGATCTGGAAGCCCGGCCTTTGGCGCAGCCTCGCGCGCCAGACGCATCCCGAGGAGCTGCTCGAAGAGATCGCCACGCTGATCACCTTCACCGACCAAGCCGAGGCGGTCGCGGGTCCGCTGCGCGAGCTCACCGGCCTCTCCGAAGCGCCCGCGGCCCACGAGGAGAAGCTGCTGATCGACCTGGCCTGGACGCTGATGGGGGATCGCTCCTATGCGGGCATCGCCGAGCGCTTCCTGCGCCAGGATCCCGCCGACCTGACTTTGGTCTACCTGTCCCTGCCGGACGTGGCCGGGCACCGCTTCTGGCGCTATCTGTTCCCCGAGCAGATGGGCTACCCGGTGGCCGACGAGGACGTGCGCCGGCTGGGGGGCGTGATCCAGCGCGCCTACGCCGAAACCGACCGGCAATTGGGCCGCTTGATCGCGGCCGCGCCGGCGGGCAGCAACGTGCTGCTGGTCAGCGACCACGGCATGCATCGCGACATCGAGACCCTGCAGGACCCGACGGCCCTGACCTCTGGCCACCACCAGACCGGGCCTTCCGGGCTTTTCGGAGCCCTGGGGCCCGCCTTTGCCGCCCGCGGCCCCTGCTTCGATGCGGGCAACCCCCGCGGGCTCCTGGGCGACATCCGCGGCGTGGCGCCCCTGGTCCTGCGCCTGCTCGGCCAGCGCGTGCCCGAGCATTGGCCCTTCGCCCGCCCCGGAAACCCGCTGGAGGAGCTGCTGACGCCCGCCTTCGCGGCCGATCGCCCGCGCCGTTTCCGCGCCTCGCCGGACGAGGCCTGGCGCGCGGCGCACCCGCCTTCCTTGCCCATCGATCCCGGGCCCGCCATGAACGCCGGCTTCCTGGAGGCCTTCATCCGACTCGGCTACCTGAACCAAGACGGCAAGCCGAGGGACCCCGCGCCGGAGCCGCGCTGACAGGCAAAAAAGAAATCGACTCGGGCTGCGCCCGAGCAGGCAGACCAGCCTGTCCGCATACCTTTGGGCCGCCATCCGGCGGCCGCAGAGGCTGGGATCGTCGCTGCGCGCCGATTTTTCCAGCCTCTGAGGCCCAGGTCCCAGGGCCCGCAGGGCAGCCGCGCCGCCCGGCTGGCTATGCTCCGGGATCCCTCGCCGCCGACCCATGGACACCATCGTCTTCGACATCGAAGTGGCCGGCCTGCCCTGGGCCGAAGTCGATCAGGCCACGCGCGATTATCTGCTGACCCGGGCCGGCGACGAGGCCGAGCGCGAGGCGGTGCCCGAGCGCCTGGCCCTCTATCCGGGGCTCGGCCAGGTGATCGCCATCGGCCTTTGGAACCTGGAGGCCGACCGCGGGATGATGCTGCTCGATGGCCAGAGCGCCGCCGAGCACGAGTGGGAGCGGGTGCCGCGCGCGACGCTGTTCCGCGGCGGCGAAGCGGAGCTCTTGCAGCGCTTCTGGGACGTGCTCGAGCGCAAGCGCCCGCGCCTGGTCTCGTTCAACGGCCGCGGCTACGACGGGCCGATGCTGATGATCCGTTCGGCCCAGCTGGGCGTGGCCTGCTCGCGCAACCTGGTGCCCAACCGCTATTCGATCGCCGAGCACTGCGATCTGTCGGACGTGCTGTCCTTCATGGGCGCGCGGCGCGAGATGTACCGGCTCGACTATTGGTGCCGCAGGTTCGGGGTGGAGAGCCCCAAGGGCGGCCTGGACGGCTCGCAGGTGGGCCGCGCCTATCGCGAAGGCCGGATCGAGGAGATCGGCGAGTATTGCCTGCGGGATGTGCGCGCAACGGGCGAGCTGTACCGCAAGCTCGAGCACAGCCTGTTGCCGCTGTTCAGCGGCGGGCCGCGGCGCGCCTGAGCGGCTAGGACGCGTGGGATCGGGCCGCGCCCGAGACCCCCGCCTCCGCGCACTAGCGCGAAATCCGGTAGGCGCGGTAATTCGCGCTTTCGGCGTCCGGGCTCGCGAGCTGCCCGGGACGCTTGGTTTCGAGATCGGCGGCCACCGCGGCCGTGCTGGCGACCGCGGCCCCGAGGGGCTGTTTGGGCAGCAGCAGGTAGAGCGGCGCGTGCTCCAGGCCGAAGCGCTGCTGCTGTTCCAGCGCCAGGGAGTAGGTCGCCGGCCCCACGGGCAGCAGCGTGCGCCAGGCGTAGAAGAACACCGCGTTGTTGAACCCCAGGCCCTCGGGATACCAGCCGACGGCACCGGATGGCAGCAGGGTGGCGAGCTCGGCGCCGATCTGCTCGGGCAAGGGCGCGCCGCCGCCGCGCCAAACGCGGTGCAGCGCGAGCCCGTTCGGAAAGCCCAAGGCCGCAGCCAGCAGCAGGCCCCCGGGCGCCAGCAGGGCGAGGCTCGGCGCGCCGCGGCTCCGCTCTGCCAGGCTCGCGAGCGCCAGGCCGCCCAGGGCGGCCAGGGCCGGCGCCAGGTTCAGCAGGAACGGCTCCTGGGGATCGCCGGTGTGGCGATAGAAGCCAAGCTGCACCAGCAGCCCGCCCGAGAGCAGCGCCAGGGCCAGGCCGTGGGCGGCGCGCACAGGGCCCGGCCGCGAGAGCCCGCGCAGCGCCAGCAGCAGACCGGCCGCGGCCAACGCCAGGTGGCCGGGGCCCAGGTACTCGAGCAGGATCCGGCCTTGCAAGGCCAGCCAGCGCCCGAAGGGCAGGCTGCCATCGAGCAGCGGCGCCAGCAGCAGGCGCGCACGCTCGGCGAGGCCGCTGGGTTCGGCCTCCACCAGCGCCAGGGCCCGGCGCGCGAAGTGGCCGTGCAGAGCCATGGGGACCGCCATGGCGAGAGCCAGAGCCGAACCTTCCAGGAAGCCTCTGCGCCCGCGGCCCAGCCAGGTCCACAGGCACAGGCTGGGCAGGAAGAACACCGGCGCGAAGGTCGTGCCCGCGGCCAGCGCCGCGAGCCCCAAACCGAGGGCCAGCCAGGGCCAGCCGGCGCCGCTGCGCCGCCGCGCGAAGGCGGCCGCGGCCAGGCACAGGGCGCCCAGGGACGGATTTTCGTAGTTGACCAGCCCCGCATAGAGGCAGGTCAGGGGCATCAGCCCGTACAGCGCGGCGGTGAACAGCGCGGCCCGCCGCGCTCCCAGGCTGGCCAAGGCCAGGGATAGCCCCGCCCAGCCCAGCAGCTGCCCGAGCAGGAACGGGGCCCGCAGGGTCCCTTCGATCCCCTGCGGAGCGCGCTGCTCGCGCCAGGCCTCGCTCCAGCCGGCGGGTCCGAACAGCCGCAGGCTGGCCCAGCCCATCCAGGGCACCAGCGGCGGGTGGTTGGCGTAGGCGTAGTAGGTCTGCGGCTCGCCCGGCCGCGGGTCGATGTTGGCGATCGGATATCCCGCCAGGGCCTCGAAGCCCAGGCGCTCGTAATTGATCGCGCAGACGGCGAAGAACGAGCCCTGGAAGCCGTCGAATTGCCGATCGAAGGGGGCGCGCAGGTCCAGCAGACGCAGGCAGAGCCCGAGCAGCAGACACACGGCGATCAGCAGGCTCTCGGCGCGGCCCCAGGGGGTCTTTGCGGCTTTTTCTGGGCCATTCATGGGCGTAGGACCAGCGCGAAGGGCTCGGCGGCGCGCGCGCCCGAGGCCGGCTTCTCCAGCCGCTCGACGCGCCCCCCCAGGGCGGTCAGTTCGCCCAAAGCCGCGGGATCGAGCGGGTGCGCCGGAAAGCCGAGCTCGGCCATCAGATCGGCCTCGCGCAGCAGCAGCACGCAGCGACCGCTCGCCAGGTGCTCGCGCACCGCCTGCAGCAGGGCCGGGGCTTGGCTCCGGTCGCCGCCGCTGATCCAGGCGCTGGCGCTTTGGTAGGGCAGCTCGCCGCGGTCGCGCAGCAGCATGAAGTCGGCGAACCCGTCGAGGGCGACCAGCAGGGCCCCCGGTCCGGCCGACTGCAGGCCGGCGCGCACGCGCTCGGCCAGGCGCTCCGAACGCAGGGGACCGATCAAGGCCGTCCAGTTGCAGGCCAAGAGCAGCAGGGCCCAAGCCGAGATCAGCCCCGCCCGCAGCGGGGTCGAGCGCACCGGGAAGCCGCGCTCGAGCCACAGGGCCGCCGCCAGGAACAGCGGCAGCCAGGTGCCGGTGTGGTACTCCATGTTGCCGGGCTGCCACCAGGTGAAGAACAGCAGCCGCGTCAGGGCGAACAGACCCAGGGCCAGCAGCGCGCGGCCGGCGCCCGCGGGCAGCGCCGCCCCGCGGCCGAGCCACAGCAGGCCCAGCGCGGCCAGGGCCGTGGAGCCGTAGGAGAGCCAAGCGGTCGCTGGATGTCGCAGGGCGTAGTTGAGCGCGTGCTGCTGCACCGCCAGGGAGATGCCCAGGCGCTGGAGGTCCGGGGGCGCGCCCCACAGTCCGGTGTCCGCCAGCCCGCGCAACCAGGGCAGGAAGGGGGTCTCGACGCCGCTCAGGCCGTGGAAGCCGAGGTACAGCAACAGGCTGGCGGCGCCGGCCAGCGACAGGATCCACAGGCCCCTGGCGAACCCCGCCAGGAGCCAGACCGCCGGCACCACGAGCACCGCATCCTGGCGCAGGGCGCAGGCCAAGGTCAGCCACAGCACGCCCTTGCCGATCGGCGCCGGCTGTCCGGCGAGGCGCGCCTCGATCAGCGTGGCCAGCAGGCCCGCGCTGGCGAACAGGGCCGGCAGGTAGGTTTCGCCGACCGCGCCGTAGAGCCAATTGCCGGCGGATACGGCGAAGCCCAGGGCCAGCGCCAGACCGGAGGCGCGCTCGAGCCGGCGCGTGCCGAAGGCCCACAGCCAAGCGGCGCAGGCGCCCGCGCCCAAAGCCGAGATCCAGCGCAGCGCCTCCAGAGCTCCCCCGTGGCCCGCGGGCAGCATGCCCACGCCCCGCCCCAGGCCCAGCAGGCCCCAGGCCAGCAGCTGCGTCAGCGGATGGTGGGCGCTGACGATCTCGGCGCGGCTGCCCAAATCCAGGGCCGCGGCGTAGAACAGGGCGTCGTTGCCGAGGATCTGCGCGTCGCTGCTGCGCGGAACGCTCCACAGCAACCCGAGCGCGATCAGCGCCGTGAAGGCCGCCCGCAGCGCCAGGCCCGGTGCGCAGGGATGGCGCGGGAACGAGCGCTGCGGGTCGGGGTCGATCGCGGGGGCGCTGGGGTGGGGGGAGGTCAAGCGCGGCTCCGGCCCCTAGAGCATGCCATGCCCTGCGGCGCGGCGTTGGCTGGCTGGCCTCCAGCGTCCCGCGGCCTGTTCGCCGGCTTGCGAGCGATCGATCGCTCCCGGGCGCAGACGCTGCTTGGGCCGGCGGATGGTCCGCCCAGCGGTGGCTGGCCGACCGATCGCTGGCCGCCTACGGCAGCGGGGCGGCCAGAAGGCCGCCCCGCGCTTCGATCTCGGATCCCCAGGGCTGCGGAGGTGCGCTGGGCGCTCCTCCGGCTGCGCGTGGGATCGCATCGGCCCCCGTGAGCCAGGAACCACTCCTGGCCGGGGGGCTCGGCGATCAGCCCTTCTTGTAGCGCTTCTTGAACTTCTCGATGCGGCCGGCGGTGTCGACCAGCTGCTTCTGGCCCGTGTAGAACGGGTGCGACGAGGCGGAGACGTTGATCTTGTAGAGCGGGTACTCGTTCCCGTCCTCCCACTTGATCTTCTCTTGGGTGCGGATCGTCGAGCGGGTCAGGTAGTTGACTCCCGAGGACACGTCGCGGAACACGACGGTCCGGTAGTCGGGGTGGATGTCCTTCTTCATGGGTGCAGAGCGGTCGTTGTCGCTGAGCGGGGGTGGAAGGCCCACGGGGTCCTTCCGGTTGGAACTGGGTCGCCTCTAGCTGCGCGGCCTGGGCCGCGGCTCACCAGGAGGCTTTGCGCACGCCGGGGATCTGGCCCAGCAAGGCCAGCTCGCGGAACGTCACCCGGCAGATGCCGAACTTGCGGTAGTTGCCGCGCGAGCGGCCGGTCAGGGCGCAGCGCAGGCGCACGCGCACGCGGCTGCTGTTGGGGCCGAGCTTGTGCAGCTTGAGATAGGCCTGCTCCTTCTCTTCGTCGGAGACCTGGGGGTTGCGGATCAGCTGGGTCAGCTCGCTGCGCCGCGCGAACACCTTCTCGGCGCGCGCCTTGCGGGCGTTGTTCTTGTTGACAGAACTCTTCTTGGCCACGGTCGTCGGAGGGCAGAGGAAGGGGACGGAGCAGGACCGGCCGCTGCGGCGCCGGCGGCTCCCAGGATCGGAGGCTCGGGGGACCCGGGGGGGGGCGGGCGGAGGCCGGCCGACCCTGCGGGGGAGAAGAGTATGCCGAGCGGCGCATCCGGAGGGAAGCCCGCGGCGCCCGGGACCGTAGCATGGCGCCCCCCCAGTCCCCGGACCGGCCCCGCCGGCCCCCCGTTCCCGACCGCCCGCGCCCGACCGCCCGCGCCCCCATGGCGCCCCCGACCCCCGAACTGATCGAAGCCGGCCACGTGGTGGCCATCTACTACACCCTCAAGGACGCCGCCGGAAAGCAGCTCGACACCAACAAGAACGGTGGCCCGCCCCTCTCCTACCTGGCCGGTGCCGGCAACATCGTGCCGGGGCTCGACAAGGCCCTGCTCGGCCAGCGCCGCGGCACCACGGTCAAGGCCGTCGTGCCCGCGGCAGAGGCCTACGGGCCCCACCGCCCGGAGCTGCTCGAGCGGGTCCCGCGCGCCCAGTTCCCGCCCAACGTGGAGATCAAGGCCGGCATGGTCTTCTCCGGCCGCACCCCGGACGGCCTGCCCCTGCGCATCCGCGTCGGCGGCGTCGAGGGCGACCAGGTCCTGATCGACAAGAACCACCCCCTGGCCGGCCAGGAGCTGCACTTCGAGGTCTACGTCTACGGCATCCGGCCGGCGACCCACGAGGAGCAGCAGCACGGCCACGCCCACGGGGCGGGCGGGCATGCGCATTGATCGGTTGGGGCGGAGCCCCAACCGATCAATGCTGTTTTTTGGGGTCGCCTGCGGCGACCGGAGAGGGGG
>JBIKLM010000116.1:0-10583 GCA_044359835.1 Planctomycetota bacterium | reverse complement strand
GCCGCCGGAGGTCCGCCTGCGCCCGGGCCAGGGCGGCCACGCCGGGCAACTGTGCGCTGCCGGACCCCATGGGGCTCGCCGCCGGACCCCGGTCTCGGGCCGGGGAGGCCCGAGACCGACCCCGGACTCGTCGTGGGTCCCGGTCGGCGGCGCCGCGCCGAGACGGGGGTCCACAGGGGGGCTCGGAAGGCGCCCCGCAGCCGGCGGCCTTGGCGCAGCCGGCCCGGTTCGGGATGATGCTGCCCCCCGGCGAGCAGAGACCCTCTGACGCCTCCCCCCAGCCGAATCCTCACCTGTGCAAGCCAAGGCCCTGATCGTGGGCGGCGGTGTGATGGGCGCGTCGATCGCCCTTCAGCTCGCCCGTCGCTGCCATCCCTACAAGCAGCCCGTGGTGCTCCTGGAGAAGGGGCAGCTGGGCGGCGGCTCGACCGGCTCCAGCGGCGCGCTGCTGCGCCAGCACTACGAGGAGCGTGCGATCGCCTCGGTGGCCCGCGACTCGATCCGCGAATACGCCGGCTTCGAGGCCAAGACCGGCCGCTCGGTGGGCTTCCGCCGCACCGGGGTGCTGACCATCGCGGGGCCCGAGACCCCGCGCATGATGGAGCGCATCCGCAGCAACATCGCCGCCCAGGCCAAAATCGGTATCCGCACCGCGCTGCTCGACGCCGCCGGCATCCGCCAGCGCATCCCCGGCATCGAGGTCCACGACCAGGCCATCGGAGCCTGGGAACCGGGCGGCGGCTATGTCGATCCCCAGCTGTGCCTGCGCGAGTTCGCAGCCTTGGCCCGCACCTATGGCGCGGCGACCCGCACCGGGGTCGATATCGAGGGCCTCAAGGTTTCGGGCGGCCGGATCCACGGCGTGCACACCAGCCAGGGCGAGGTGCGCGCCGAGCAGGTCGCGATCGTGGCCGGGGCCTGGAGCCGCCGCCTGCTCGAGCCCCACGGAGTGCTGCTGCCGGTGCGCGTGGCGCGGGTCGAGCAGCACTTCCTGACGCTGCCCGGCGAGGCGCCCGACCTGGGCCAGGAGTCGGCCATCCCCGCGGTCAACCTGGAGGACCCCCTCGAGGAGGAGGCCGAGCGCCTGCGCCACACCGAAGAGCCCCTGGTGGGCGCCGAACACCCGGTGTTGATCGATCTCGAATACGGCTACTACGCCCGGCCCGAGCCGCTGCTGCGCCGCATGCGCATCTGCCCGATCGTCTACGAGCGCGATCAGATCTTCGATGACCCGACCGACGACCAGTCGATCTCCGAGGTCCGCGCCCGCGAGGCCCGCGAGAAGCTCTGCCGCCGCTTGCCCTTCTATCGCGATCAGGCGCCCGCCGGTTCTCACGTGTCCTGGTTCCCGCTGACCCCCGACGGGCGGGCGGTGATGGGCGCGGTGCCCCAGATCGAGGGCCTGTTCGTGGCCGCCGGCTTCGCCGACCACGGCTTCAAGCTGGCGCCCTCCGTGGGCGAAGGCATGGCCCAACTGATGACCGGCGAGGCCCTCTCGGCCTTCGACAAGGACTACTTCGGCCTGCAGCGCTTCAACCGGCCGCCCGCGAACGAGGACTGGTCCGGAACGCTATTCCTCTGACGGCGGACAGGCTGAGAAAAACATCGACTCGGGCTGCGCCCGAGCAGTCAGACCAGCCTGTCAGCATGCCTTTGGGCCGCCATCCGGCGGCCACAGAGTCTGGGATCGTCGCTGCGCGCCGATTTTCTTCTCAGAAGTCAGCGCGGGATGGCGCGCTCGTAGGCCGGCAGGTCTAGAAGGGTCGGGTCGAGGGAGCGCAGGCTTTCGAGGCCCGCTTCCAGGCGCGCGGCGAGCTCGAGCTGGGCGCCTTGACGCAGGCGGGTCAGCGCGAGTTTGGCGGTGTCCACGGCGGTCAGGTTGAGGCCGTCGGGGAGGTTCGAGGAGCGCGGCGCGAGCTCGAAGGAGCGCAGCAGGCGCTCGACGCAGGCCGGATCATCGCCCAGCTCGAACAGCACTCGGGCCGCCCCGGCTTCGGCCATGGCGCGATAGTGCGCGGCCTCCCGCCGAAGGCGCTCGGCTTCGGCGGCATCGCTGGCCAGGAGCTCCTCGGGGTTGGGCAAAACGCTTGAACCGCTGCGCTGCTGGGCGCCCTCCAGGGCCAGATAGCGGCCGGCTCCGCGGTCGTAGGCCGCCAGGGCCTTGGCGGGCCAGCCTTCGGGGCGCGTGCGCCGCTGGTGCTCGGCCAGGACCAGGTCGCCGTAGGCCACCTGAGCCAGCAGGGACGCGTCCTGGGGATGCAGTGCCAGCAGGGCGTCGTAGCGGCGTTCGAGGCCCTCGGGGCCCTCGGTGATCAGGAAGGCCGCGCGATAGCGCTGGTGCAGCTCTCCGTCGGCGAGGAAACGCTGAACGCCGCGCTCGAGCACGCTCAGGGCCTGGCGTTTGGCGCCCAGGGTCCAGAGGAACTCGTAGTGGCGAGCCGCCTGGCTGGGGCGGCCCGCGGGGTGCTTGGAGAGCAGCTCGTAGGCGGCGTTGACCTCGGCCAGCAGGCTCTCGGGCCAGGGCTGGCGCTCGCGCTGGGCGCGGCGGATCTGGGCCTCGCGCTCCGCGGCGAAGCCGGACAGGACCAGGGCCGTGGCCGGGTGGGCCAGCAGCGCGGGATCGAGGCCTTCCAGGGCCGCCGTCAAACGCGCCGTGTCCAGGGGGCCGCCGCGGGAGTCGGCATCCGCGGGCTTGGCCGGCGAGCCGGCCGCGGCTTCCGCTGCGCCCTTGGAGTCGCCGGAGAGCGCCAGCAGGGCGGCCGCGCCAAGTTGTTGGGCTGCTTGGGCATCCCCGCGTCGATCGGCCAGGTAGGCGCTCAGGGCCCGGCTTTCGAAGCTCTCGAAGCCCATGGCCGAGAGGGCCGCGAGGAAGCGCGCGGCGTCGGCGCGCAGCAGCTCCATGTAGCGGGCATCGGCCTCGCCGCTGTCGGCGTGCTCGATGAAGGCGCGGGCCTGCTCGAGCAGCTGCTGGGCGCGCTCGGAGGGCGCCGGGGTCCCGGCCGAGGCGTCGGCGGCGCCTCGGGCGGCGGCGCTGGCGCCGTAGGCCACCTCGTAGAAGGAAGCGCGTTTCGCCGGCGCTTCGGCCAGCCGCCGACGCCAGGCCTCGGGATCGAGGCCGCTGCCGCCGCTCTTCGCGGCGCGCTGCACGGCGGCCAGGGTGCGCGCGCGCTCCGAGCGCGCCCCGAGGCGGTCCAAGGCTGCCACGAGGGCCTCCTGCTCCGGCGCGGGCAGGGGCGTACCGAGGGCTTCGCCGATCAGCTCGACGGCGTCCTCGCTTTCGCGCTGGGCGAGGGACTGGCGCGCCAGGCTGGCCAGCTCCGAATCGAGCCCGAAGACCGCCAGCCGCAGGAGATCCGCAGAAGCGGCGTCCTTGGCGGCCAGGGCCGCCTCCAGCAGGGCCCGGCGGCCAGCGGGATCCGCTTCCAGGTAGGCCTGCTCCACTGCGCTGCGATCGCGGTTGTCGGGGCTAGCCACCCGCTCGAGCACCGAACGGTCGCCCCGGATCGCGGGGCGCGGCTCGGACGCTCGGTCGCTGATGCCGGTCTGGATGCGCTTGAAGACCGAGTCGGTGTCCAGGGCGTAGTAGACGTCGTACTGCTCGCTGCCATCGAGCTCGACCATGATGTGGCGCGGGGCCACGCGCACGCCGTCGAAGAAGCGCTCGAACAGGATCGGCTCGATGGCGATGTGCTCGCCGCAGGTCACGCTGCCGAAGCGCGGGCAGAGCACGCGCTGGCCGCGCTCGTCGTGGTCCCGCGGCGTGTGCCGATAGACCGAGGCGATCACGCACACGTAGGGCTCGTACAACGCGGCGATGTCCGGCTGGCGATAGCGCACCCCGGCGTAGTGCTCGCTGGCGATCTCGCCGTCCATGTTGACGCACACCAGGATCGGGCGGCCGGTCTCCTGGGAGAGCGTCAGGGCGTCCTCCCAGGTGCGCTGGAAGGGGACCAGGCAGGGCTTGGCCCAGTCCGCGGCGGTCGGGGCGAACCACACCCGTTCGCGCTGGCCGATCGGCAGATCGCGGGCCGCGGCCTCCGGCGTGCCGTCCTGGGCGGGCGCGACCTCGGCGCCGCCCGCTTGCCCTCCGGCCTGATCCTGGCCCGGATCCTGTGACTTTGGCGCCGAGGCCGCAGGGGCCTGGCCGCCTCCAGCGGGGAGGGCTTGGCCGGCGGTCTCTTGAGCCGCGCCCCCCGCAGCCCCCGCAGTGAATTCTTCGATCGGTCCAGCGGCGGCCCGCGCGACCGCCACAGGCTGCTCGGCGCCCGCGGACCCGCGGGTCAGGGGCTGGCCCTGCGCGGCCTGCTCTTCGGCCAGCAGGCGGTTGGCCTCCAGGGCCGCCAGGCGCGCCCGCCTCCAGATCGCCGGTCCCGCGCCGTGACTGGGCAGCTCGCAGCAGGCCGGGTCATGTTCCCATTCGGTAGCAGCGCTCGACCTGGGGGTCGGATAGTGCTGGCCGGCGCTGGGGCCCGCGAGCAGTCCGGAGCAGACGATCGAAAGCAGGAGCGTCGGGCGGATGCGGGCAGCTTTCGAGCGCATGGCAGCGGGAGCGATTCGTGTTCCGGGGGAGGCGAGCGCCGGTGCGAGGCTAGTCTAGCAGCCGCCCAGCGCGGCTTGCCGTTGCCAGGCCCGCTGGCGCGCGGCGCTGTCGATCCTGCGGAGACACACGCTTCGCGCTCCAGAGGGGCTGCGAGCGAGGCCTCCGCGCCGAACGGTGCGCAAGCGCCGTGGGCCCCCGCTGGCACACGGCGTGCCAAGCGGCGCACGGGCTCGGAAACCGATCGGCGCGGGCTTCGCCCGAGCCGGCCCGCCAGGCCCTGCGCTGCCTCCCGGGCGCCTGCCGCGGCCGCGCGGTCCGGGAGCGCCGCACAAAGCCCGATTCAGGCCGCCAGGCCGAGCCCCAAGGACATGGACACGCCAGAGCAGAGCACCGCCCCGCGGGGGCCCGCGGGCCAGATCGCCAGCGCGCACAGCGCCTTCCTGCGCGCCGTGGAAGCCGAGGTCGGGCGCGTGATCGTGGGCCAGGAGGCCCTGGTCGAAGGCCTGTTGATCGGGCTGTTGGCGGACGGGCACGTGCTGCTCGAGGGGCTGCCCGGGCTGGCCAAGTCGCTGTTGGTGCAGAGCCTCGCGCAGGCCCTCGGCGGCACCTTCCGGCGCGTGCAATTCACGCCCGATCTGTTGCCTTCGGACCTGACCGGCACGCAGGTCTTCGATGCGCAAAGCGGCCGTTTCCACCTGCGCCTGGGCCCCGTTTTCGCCAATTTCGTGCTGGCCGACGAGATCAACCGCGCGCCCGCCAAGGTGCAATCGGCCCTGCTCGAAGCGATGCAGGAGCGCCAGGTCAGCGTGGCGGGGGAGTCCCGGCCCCTGCCCGAGCCCTTTCTGGTGCTGGCCACCCAGAACCCGGTCGAGCTCGAAGGCACCTACGCGCTGCCCGAGGCCCAGGTCGACCGCTTCATGCTCAAGCTGCTGGTCGGCTACCCCAGCCGTGCGGAAGAGAAGCAGATCCTCGAGCGCATGGCGCGCTCGCGCGGCCGCCCCAGCGTGACCCAGGTCGCCAGCCCCGAGCAGATCCTGGCCGCGCGCGCAGCCCTCGACGAGGTCTACGTGGACGACAAGATCCGCGAGTACGTGCTCGACCTGGTGGCGATCACGCGCGGCCCGGCGGACTTCGGCCGCGAGGATCTCGCGCCGCTGATCCTGTACGGCGCCTCCCCGCGGGCCAGCATCGCCCTGGTGCAGGCCGCCCGCGCCCAGGCGCTGATCGAAGGCCGGGCCTTCGTGCTGCCCCAGGACGTGCAGAAGGTGGCGCGGCCCGTGTTGCGCCATCGGCTGGTGCCGACCTACGAAGCCGAGGCCGAGGGCCTGGGCGGCGAGGGGCTGCTCGAGCAGCTGATCGGCTCCGTGCGCGTGCCCTGACCCGAGCTCCCATGGCGCTTTTGCCGGCTATCCCGGAAGTCGCGACCGGCGGCGGCGCCCCGCGCGGCCGGGCGGCCGAGCTGTGGAGTTCGGCCCAGCCGATCGAGCTCTTCGCGCGCCGGCTCTCCGACGGCCTGCTCGCCGGGCGCTATCGGTCGCTGTTCCGCGGCAGCGGCCAGGAGGTCGAGGAGCTGCGCGAATACGTCGAAGGCGACGATCCGCGCACGATCGACGCGGGGGTCACGGCGCGCCTCGGTCGGCCCTTCGTCAAGCGCTTCCTGGACGAGCGCCACACGACCCTGGTGTTCGTGCTCGATCGCTCGGCCTCGATGGCCTCGGGCGCCGGCGCCGCGCCCTGGGACGCCGCGCTCTTGACCCTGGCGGCCCTGGCCCGCGCGGCCGGCGAGCACCAGGACCGGGTCGGCCTGGTGCTGCTCGGCTCCTCGGCAGCCGCAGCGATCCCCCCCAGCGGCGGCCGTCGCGCCGGCCGGCGGTTGCTCGAAGCGGCCCTGGCGGCGCCCGCCGACCAGCGCGGCGTCGATTGGGAAGCGGGGCTCCGCCGCGCGCGGGCCCTGCTGCCGGGGCGCGGCACGCTGGTGCTGCTCTCGGACTTCCTGGAGGGGCTGCCGGGCCTCGGGGGAGAACGCCAGAGCGGCCCGCTGGTGGCCCTGGCGCGCGAGCGCGACGTGATCGCGGCGCGTTTCGTGCCCGGCGAGCACCTGGTCTGGCCCGTCGCCGCCGGGGGCCCGAGCCTGCGCGTGCGGGACCCGGAGGGCGGCCCGGAGCGGGTGCTGAGCCCGGCGGCCGGCGCCGCTTTCGTGGCGGCGCTGGCGCAGCGCCGGGCCCGATTCGCGGGCGCGGCGCGGCGAGCCGGCCTGGACCTCTTCGACGTGCCGCTCGACACGGACCAGGGGGCTGCGGGTCTGCCGAGCGCAATCGCCCGCGCCCTGCTCGGCCTCGACGCCTCGCGCCGTGCGCGGGGCCGCCGGCGATGAGCGGGCCGGCGCTGAGCGGACAGGCGACAAGCCCGCTGCCGACGACCCGGCAGGCGATGCCGGCGTCGACAGCGCTGCCGAGGACTTCGTCGGCGTTGAGGGCGCAGGGGAGCAGCGTGGCGCCGAGGAGCGTGGAGGCGACGACCTCCGCGCGGCCCTCCCCGTGGCCGCCTGACTCGCCGGCGACGATCCCGACACCGACGATCGCGACACCGATGATCGCGCCGCCGATGATCGAGTCGGCGAGGACCGGGATGCCGATGCCTGCGACGGCGATCGACCCAGAGGCTCTCCGAACTCCGCAAAGCAGCGCCCCGGATCGGATCCCAGCGGCGCAGTCGCCGCGGGCGCGCATCGGGTCTGCAGCGCTCGGGCAGGCAGCGCTTGGACGGAGACCGCTCGCACGGACATTGCTCGCACGGACATTGCTCCGGCAGGCTGCGCTCGGGCAGGCGCTGCGCGGGCTGTGGCTCGGCTCGTTGACCGCGTTCGCGCCGGCCTGCGCCCCGCGGGAGCCTTGGCCGTCCCAGGCTCCCTCGCCGCCCGCGGGCGGGCTGGCGATCGAATGGCGCCTCTCGGCGCAGACGCCCCTCGGGCAGCTCGAGGGCGGTTCCAGCGCGGAATCCGGCACAAAGCCCGGTACGGATTCCGGCGCGGATGACGCGCGGTCTGGGAACGGATCCACTTCGGCGCCGACGCCGTCCTCGCGCGCTGGCTCTGCAGGTCCGCCGGGCCCTTTCGAGCTCGAATTCGGCGCGCCCCTGGAGCTAGAGCTCTGGTTGGCCTGGGATGGGGCCCTCACGCCTGCGGGGCTCGATCTTTCGCCTTGGGCGGCGGCCGCTCCCGTCGAGCTCGACAGCCAGCGCGTCCGGCGCGGCGGGGCCTGGCTCGAGCGCCGCAGGCTGCGGCTGCGGCCGGTCGAGCTGGGGGCCCTGGAGCTGCCGGGGCTCGAGCTGGCGGCCCGCGCTGTCCAGGCCGGCCCGCCGCCTCTGGCCAGCACGGCGCCGCTGACCCTGCGCGTGCGATCCAGCCTGCCCGCGGGGAACTCGGACGGGCTCGAGCTGCCGGCGCCGCTCGAACTCGAAGCGCCCGGCTCGCGCTGGCCGTGGCTGCTGGCCTTGCTGCCGCTCGGCTTGGGCTGGCTCTGGTGGGCGCGGCGTCGGCCCCTGCCGCCGCCCGACCCGCTGTCGGAGGCGCGCCGCGCGCTGCGGTCGATCCCGGCGCAGACGGAGGATGCCCGCGCCGCTGCGGATCTGCTGGCGCTGCTGCTGCGCGCCTACCTCGAGAGCACGCGCGGGTTGCCCGCCGCGCGCCGCTCCACCCCGGAGCTGCTCGCGGCCCTCGCGCCGAGCGGCGCCGCGCCGCACAGCCCAGCGCCGCACAGCTCTGCGCCGCCGACCAGCGACGGATCTCGGGCGCGCCCGAGCGACCCCTCGGCGCTCTTCGATGCCGCGCCGCCGTCGGACGCTGCTCCGCTGGCCCCCGAGGAGCGCGAGCCGCAGACGCGCCGCTTGCCATCGCCGCGCGACCCCAGCCACAGCGGGGGTGGGCCCTCGGCTGGCTCCGCCCGTTCGGCGCTGCCCAAGGCCGAAAACGGCGGGGCGGGCGCCGGGCCCCTCGATGCGCGCGCTCACCGCGCTTTGGCCGCGGCGCTCGAAGGGGCGGACCAGGTGCGTTTCGCGGCGCCGGGCGACCGGCGGGCGGCCCTGACCGCGGCCTTGGAAGCCGCGGTGCGTTTCCTCGACCACGAGGCGGAGGTCCGGCGATGAAGCTGCCGCCGGCCCTCGATCACGAGCTGCTGCTCGCGCCGGGTTGGCTCTGGCTCTGGCCGGCGGGGCTGATCGCCTGGTTCGCCGTGCGCCTCGTGCGCGGCCGAGCGCTGCCCCTGCCGATCGCCGCGCCGGCGGGCGATTTCGGTCCCGGCGCGCGCCGGGGAGCGGGGCTTCTGAGGCACCTCCCCGGCGCGCTCTTGGCCTTGGCCGGGCTGGCCGCCTGTTACGCCCTGGCGGAGCCGGCGCTGCGCCGCGTCGAGGCGCGCGAGCGGCCGGGGCTCGACATCGTGCTGTGCATCGACCGCTCCTCGTCGATGGCCGAGCGCGACCTCGATCCGGCGCGCACGCGGCTCGAGGTGGCCCGCGACGCGGCGCTCGAATTCATCGCGCGCCGGCCCGAGGATCGCATCGGCCTGGTGGGGTTCGCGCGCTACGACGACCTGCTGGCGCCCCCGACCGAGGACCGCCGCGGGCTGGCCGGGCTGCTGTCGGAGCTGACCCTGGTGGAGCCCGATGGCCCCGAGGACGCCACCGGCTTCGGCGGCGCCTTGGCGCGCGCCGCGGAGACCCTCGGCCGCGGCCGCGGCCGCGCGCGGGTGGCCGTGCTGCTGACCGATGGCGAGGAGAACGTCGCCGGCTCGGGCGAGGCCGAGGCGATCGCTCCCGACGAGGCCGCCCAGCTGGCCGCGTCCCTGGATGTGCGCGTCTATGCGATCGCTGTGGGCCGGACGGAACCGATCGGCGCCGACGGGCGCCCGCGGCCCCTCGATACCCGCGCCCTGCGCGCCACGGCGGAACGCTCGGGCGGCGTGTTCTTCGCCGCCGCGGACGCCGCCGCCCTGGAGGGCGTCTACGCCGCCATCGAGCTGCTCGAGGACCGGCGCGCCCCCGAGCCGCAGGCGGTGCTCGAGCCTCGGCCGGCGCCGTGGATTTTCCTGGCCGGCGGCCTGAGCGTCTTGGCGCTGGCCCTGCGCCGCGCCCTGGGGGAGGTCTGGCCATGAGCGCCCGACGCCTGACGGGGCCGTGTCGCCGGCCGCACCACGGACCGCCGGCTCGGACAGCGCCGCGCTCGGGCGCCCCGGCGCTGCTCGCCCTGGGCTTCGAGCGCCTCGAGTTCTGGCCCCTGTGGCTCGGCGTGCTGCTGCTCGGGCTGTGGCTGCTGGGCCCGGCGCCGCGCTTCGAAAGCCTGGGCCCGCGCCTGGCCGAGCGCCTGCGCGGCCCGCGCTGGCCGCGGCACCTGGCGCGCCTCGCGCTGCTGTGCCTGTGCCTGGCGCTGCTCGGGCCCCAGGGCGCGCCCCGCCCGCTGCTTGCGCCCGCCGGCCGCGAGCTGCTGCTGGTGCTCGATGTGTCGCGCTCGATGCTGGCCCGCGACAGCCTGCCGAGCCGGCTCGGCCGCGCGCAGGCCGAGCTCTCGCGCCTGGTCGAGCGTTTCGCCGGCGACCGCCTCGGGCTGGTGCTGTTCGCCGGCCAGACGCGCCTGGCGGTGCCGCTGACCCTGGACGGCGAAGCCCTGGCGCGCGCCATCGCCCAGGCCGGACCCGCCAGCCTCGAGCGCGGCGGCAGCGACATCGCCGCCGCGCTGCGGGTCTCCGGGGAGCTGTTGTGGGGCGGCCCGCCGTCGCCGGGCACGGCCCGCGCGCTGCTGCTGTGCACCGACGGGGAGTGCGAGCCGCCGGCGCCTGACTTCCAGCGGGAGTGGCCCCAGGATCGGCCGGTGTTCGTGCTCGGCCTGGGCAGCCCGCGCGGCGCGCGCATCCCCCTGCCCCTCGAAGGCGGCGGCGAAGCGCCGCTGCTCGACCCGGGCGGCCGCCCGGTCGAATCGCGCGCCGATTGGGATCCCTGGCGGCGTCTGGCGGAGCACAGCGGCGGCGCGTTCTTCGCGGCCGACAGCGCCCTG
>JBIKLM010000524.1:0-2922 GCA_044359835.1 Planctomycetota bacterium | reverse complement strand
CTGCCTTCCCGTCGCTCCCCCCGTCCTCAGCGCCGCCTTCCAGCGCCTCCCCGCCACCCAGATGGGCAGCTTCGAACGCTTCATCATCCTCACCGTCGTGTTCCTGGCCGCCGTCGTGCTGGCCGTGACCTTCCGGGCGGAGGGCCCCCTGGGGCAGAAGAGTCCGAGCGAGGCCCTGGCCGCCGCAGGGCGCGAAGCCGCCCTGGTGGACCCCCGCGCAGCGCCGACCGATCCGCGCTCCGAAGGCACGGCCCCTGGCCAGCGCGTCGAGACAGCGCGCAGCGCGCCGGCGCCGGTTGCGGCCCCGAAGGCCGAAAGCCCTGCGCTGCCCGCCGTCGGGGCGGACGCCATCGCGGCCGCGGGCGAACCGAAGTTCGTCCCCCTGGACCCGCCCCAGCAGCCGACCGCCGAGCCGCGCGCCGGCCTCCTGAGCGTGCCCGCACGGCCGGTCGAGCCCGAGATCAAACTCTGGCCGGGCCCCGAGCAGAACAGCCTGGGCCAGCCGCGCATGCTGCGCGATGTGCCGGGGCTCGAGCGCTACCCGGTGGCCGGCGAAGACCTGGCCCTGTTCACGGTCCCCCCGGGAGCGACCTGGCCGGCCCTGGCGCAGTTGTTGTACGGGGACGAGGCCGAGGCCGAGACCCTGCGCCTGGCCAACGACGCCCCCGGCGAGCCCCTCTCCGGCGCGCGCGTCCTGGTCCCGATCTATCGCGGCCAGATGGGCGCGGTGTCCTTGGACGAGCGCCCGGTCCAAGTCCAGCCGCGCGCTCCGGGCCAGACCGGCCGGGTTGGGGAGCAGCCGGCGACCCCCGCCCGCGAGGCCTCGGCTCCAGGCGCGACCGCCGCCGGCCGCAGCGAAACTCCGCCCCCGGCGGCCCCCGCCGGACAGACTCCGGTGCGCACCTACGAGGTCCAACCCGGCGACAGCCTGTCCAGCATCGCGCAGCGCTTCTACGGCTCGCCGAACGAGTGGCGCAAGATCTTCGCGGCCAACCAGGACGTCCTGCCGAATCCCGACCGGCTGACGCCCAAGCTGGTGCTGCGCATTCCGTGACAGGCTGAGAAAAAAACGACTCGGGCTGCGCCTGAGCAGTCAGGGCAGCCTCGCAGCATGCCTTTGGGCCGCCGGCGTGCGACGGCAAGGCGTGGCGTGCTGAGCGGACTCCGGGTGCGGAGCCGAGCCTCACGAGGCGGGCCGGATCGGACGGGCCGTGCCGGAGCGTGCGGCCGAGCATGTTCTGCGGCCGGTGCGGGCGGATCAGTCCTCGCGGTTCTTGAGCCCGTAGCGATCGAGTTTCTTGTACAGGTGGCTGCGCTGCATGCCGAGGCGCTCGGCGGTGCGCTTGACGTTGCCGCCGTTCTCTTCGAGCTTGAGCTTGAAGTAGAGCGCCTCGCTGGCGTTCTTGAAGTCCTCGAAGCTTTGGCTGGCGAAGGGATCGCTGGCGCTGGCGCGGGCCGCGCTGGGGGGCACGGATAGGGAAGGCCCGTTCTCCAGCAGGCGCTCGAGTTCGGCGCGCTCGAGCACGTCGCTGTCCCCGGCGAAGACAAAGGCCGCTTCGAGCAGGTTCTTCAGCTGGCGCACGTTGCCCGGGAACGGCAGGCTGGCCAGGAAGACGCTGGCCTCGGGCGAGAGGGCCAGGGGGCTGCGTCCCTGGCGGCGCGCGATGCGCTCGAGGAAGTGGGCTGCCAGCAGGGGGATGTCCTCGGGGCGTTCGCGCAGCGCCGGGGCCCGCAGGGGCACCACGTTCAAGCGATAGAACAGGTCCATGCGGAAGGACTTGTCCTCGACCGCGCGCTTCAAATCGGCGTTGGTGGCGGCCACCACGCGGATGTCGACCGCGGTGGGCTGATGGCCGCCGACGCGCACGACCTCGCGGGTTTCGAGGGCCCGCAGCAGCTTGGATTGGGCCGCCAGGGGCATGTCGCCGACCTCGTCGAGGAACAGCGTGCCGCCGGAGGCCGCTTCGAAATGGCCGATGCGGCGCTCGTGGGCGCCGGTGAAGCTGCCCTTCTCGTGTCCGAAGAGCTCGGACTCGATCAGCTCGGCGGGGATCGCGGCGCAGTTGACGGCCACGAACGGACCGCCGGCGCGCGGGCCGAGCAGGTGCAGGTTGCGGGCCAGCACCTCCTTGCCGCTGCCGTTCTCGCCGGTGATCAGGACCGGCGCGTCGACCAGGGCCGCGCGCTCGACCTGCTCGAGGGTGCGCTTCCAGAGGGACGAGCTGCCGATCGCTTCGTAGCGATCGCCGAGCTCCTTGCGCAGGCTCTTGTTCTCGGCCGAGAGCCGGCCGCGCGCCAGGGCTCCGCGGACCGAGACCAGGGCGCGCTGTTGATCGAGGGGCTTCTCGAGGAAATCGGCGGCCCCGCGCTTGACGGCGTCGACGGCCGTCGAGAGGTCGGCGTGGCCGGAGATCATCACCACCTGGGGGGGGCTCGGCCGCTGCAGCAGGGCCTCGAGCAGCTCGAGACCGTCCATGACCGGCATCTTGAGGTCGGTCAGCACCAGGTCCGCCCGCCGGCCCCGGCTGGCTTCCTCGTCGAGGCGCGCCAGGGCCTCGCGGCCGTGCTTCGCCGTCCAGACCTCATAGCCCTCGTAGTTGAGCAGCAGTTCGAGGGTCACCCGGATATCGGGCTCGTCATCGACCACCAGCACGGTCGCCCCGCGGCGCCCCGGGACCGGACTGGCCGGCTTTTGATCCTTGGACATGGGGTCATCCTGGCCGGGCTGCCGCGCCGCGCCAAGCTCGGCCCCCCGGCGCCGGCCCCCGGTTGGTAGCCGCGGGGGTCCGGGCGGGTAGGGGCGGCTCCGGGGGCGAGCTCCGCCAGCCCAGGCCCGGCCGTCGACCCGACGGACGCGCCGCGCTCGGCTTGACCCGCCCCCACCCCAGGCTATCATCCCCGCCATCGCCCAGCCGGCGATCC
>JBIKLM010000523.1:0-2924 GCA_044359835.1 Planctomycetota bacterium | reverse complement strand
TCTCGAATGGCGGGCCGGGGCTGAGCCGCCGGAGCCAGGCGCGCTGCGGCACCCCTCGGTCGGAGTCGCGCCGCCGCCAGATCCGGGTGCGTCACGGTCTGAGCTCACCCGTGCGGGCTCGGGCTCCCGCGGCTGAGCCAGATCGAATCTCCGCCTCTCGTAGGCGGGCCAGAGGCGAGCCGATCCCGAGGGGTCAGGAGCACGGGGGGCGTGACGGGACCTGTGGCCGGATCGCTTGCAGGGGGTGGAACGCTGCACGGCGAACTCGCACGCCGCTTGAGCTGACCGAGGGGCCAAGCTGCTGGTGCGGGCCTCCGTCGACGCCGCATGCGGACTCTCGCCGAGATCGCGATAGCCAGGGCGCCTGCTCATACGGCGTGAGCGCAGATGCCAGCCTGGACCTATGGCTGCGGAATCAAGTCGTCCTCGCCGATCGCAGCGGGCTTCGAAGCATCGATCGACCCATCGGCCCTGCGGCCGAGCGATCGGGCCGTTCGCGCTCCCCTGGGAACATGAAACATGCGAGCCCGTCGAGCAGGGCCAAACGAGCGCGGCGGGCGGCAGAGCCTCAGCGACGCCTGGGAAAACGGTGCGAGACCTGCGCTCGCGCAGGGCGCCTGGACCCAGGGTGCTTTGCGGACAAACGGCAAGGATTGCACCTGCGGAGACCGACCGTCGAAGGCCTTCCGGCCGTGTCGATGCAGACGCCCCGCGCGGCTTGACAGCGAAACAGCCACGCTGCCGGGCGGGGAGGGTGCCTTTCAAGTGGAGTTGGGGCAGCCGAAGCGTTGTGGACGCTCCGGGGCGCGCGCGTCTGTGCCCGATCCTGCAGCGGTGAAAGCAGGCATTCAGCGTAGAACCGAAAGCGCGGCAGCCGAGCTGGACGACATTTGCCAGCTGGCGCAGGGCCGACAAAGCGGAAAAGTGGCACTGGGTGTGAACTCCTCAGCGTGGCAGGCAAGGCCCGGCTGCAGCTGTTGCCTCGGGCTTCGACTGCGCCGGTCCATTGCCGCTATGACGAGCGCACAGGGAGGTGCGGGTTACCAGGAGCAGTCGGGTTTTCGAAGAAACGAGCGCAAAGTGCAGCTGGCATAGAGGTCTGGTCCATTTTGGCCATAAATGGCGAGGGCCCCAGCGGGGGACGGGCGATCGCTGGTCACGCCAGATGGGGTGCACTTGCCCCGGCCTTGGCCGCAGAGGATCGACGGGCATCGAGAGGCCGAGTCCTCACCCCCTTCCGCGGGGATCGATCGGCAGCCGGATGGCGTGGAGCTCAAGGGGCCCGGGGCCCGGCTGGGCCTCCTCCAGAGGGATGCCGAGGGAATTGGGGTAGGGGGAGGCCTGCGGCGGGGCCTCTGGCCCTGGATCCGAGGGACTTCGAGACCGAGACCGCGGGTCCATCCCAGCCCTGGCCAGCGGATCGGCCCCTTGGAGGGTCGGAATCGGGGTGGACCGTGCCGAGGGTGGAAGGGGGGGTGGGAGGCGGCCAGTCAACACATCTAAACCCTTATAAGGAAATGACTTACGGCCATCAAGAACAACGTGGCGGTGCTGTCCGATGGCTGCCTGGGGCCCGCGCAGGGCATAGGGATGGAGACCTGGCCTGGACCGAAGGACGCGCTCAGGGGGACCGGGCGCCTCGGGATGGCCCGCTCGGCCGAGGAAACCGGGCCCTCGGGGCAGCCTGCGCATCTTCGGGAACAATCGATGACGCTCTAAACCCTTGCTGGACAGGCATTTGGGAAGATCTTCAAAAAAAGCCTCCGAAAGCGGGGGCGGAGGCTTGACGCCCGGCCGCGCGTCCCTATTATTCCGCCTCCCGATCGAACGCCGGCCAGCGAAAGCAGGGCCGCGAACGACAGGGAACGAGGCCCCTCGCGAGGGGGGCCCAGCTCTCTCAGAAAGCCGCCCAGGGCGGCGCAAAGCACAGTCCCGGCCCGCCAGCGCAAGCTGCGGCTGGGGCAGGCCGACCGAAAGGTCGGTCGCTCTTTGAAAACAAGGGTGGCCCACGAATAAACCAAGCGAGCATTGGCCTGCTCGGTGGACCCATGGATGCTTAGCCGGCGTCCCTGGAGCGCCCCGAGCCTCCCTTACCCGGGAGTCACGGCCTCATAAAAACTCCAAAGAGCAAGACAAACTTTTGAAGGGTTTGATCCTGGCTCAGAGCGAACGTTAGCGGTGTGGATTAGGCATGCAAGTCGAGCGCGAAAGTCTTCGGACGAGTAAAGCGGCGGACGGGTGAGTAACACGTAACCAATCTACCCTCGAGACTGGAATAACCGCTGGAAACGGCGGGTAATGCCGGATGGCCCGCGGGAATGGCATCATTCCTTCGGTAAATGGCTTCGGCTGCTCGGGGAGGGGGTTGCGGGCTATTAGCTAGTTGGCGAGGTAACGGCTCACCAAGGCGATGATGGCTAACAGGTCTGAGAGGACGACCTGTCACACTGGGACTGAGACACTGCCCAGACTCCTACGGGAGGCTGCAGTCGAGAATCTTCCGCAATGGGCGAAAGCCTGACGGAGCGACACCGCGTGCAGGATGAAGGCCCTTGGGTCGTAAACTGCTGTCACGCTATAGGAAAACTGACTAAAGCGAGAGGAAGCACCGGCTAACTCTGTGCCAGCAGCCGCGGTAAGACAGAGGGTGCAAACGTTGCTCGGAATCACTGGGCATAAAGCGCACGTAGGCGGTCACTTAAGTCGGATGTGAAATCCCTGAGCTCAACTCAGGAACTGCATCCGATACTGGGTGGCTCGAGGACGGTTGGGGTGAGTGGAACTCCAGGTGGAGCGGTGAAATGCATAGATATCTGGAGGAACACCGGTGGCGAAAGCGGCTCACTGGACCGTATCTGACGCTGAGGTGCGAAAGCTAGGGTAGCAAACGGGATTAGATACCCCGGTAGTCCTAGCCGTAAACG
>JBIKLM010000115.1:0-10595 GCA_044359835.1 Planctomycetota bacterium | reverse complement strand
GGTACCAGACTCCGGCGGGAGCGAGCAGGGCACCGGCCCAGACCCAGGCCTTGGCCGCGCCCAGGGCCAGGCCCGCCGCCAGCACCAGCGAATGACCGGGCGGATACTTCGAGAAGACCTGCTCGCCCGAGTAGATCTGGCGCGCCGGGAAGAAATCGGTCCAGGGGCCGCCGGGCAGGCTCAGCTGGCCCTGGGCGAACAGCCGCGCCTGCCACAGGTAGGCCTTGCCGTCGTTGGTCAGCGGCTGGCCTGCGAGCCAGCGCTCGGACAGGAACAGCCCCAGGCCCAGGGAAACCGCGCCGGCCAGCAGCAGCTCCGCCGACAGGGCGGCGCCGCGGGGGGCGCGCTCCGGAGGCACCGCGGTCTGGGCGCCGCGCGCCGGGAATGCGGCCAGCAGCGCGGCCAGCAACAGCGCCAGGGCCAGGGCGCGGCGGGCGTGCTCGAGTTCCAGGGAGTTCGCGGCCCCTTCGCCGACCAGCCCGAGCACGAACGAGGCCTGCAGGGGATCGAGGGCCAAGCCGCCGGCCAGCGCCAGCAGCAGGGTCCACAGGCTGGCGCGCCGTGCCAGCAGGAGCGCCACGCTGCCCGCCAGGCCGAAGGCCAACAGGCGCAGCTCGAGCCGGTGCTTCGTGAGCCAGTGGGCGGCTGCTTCGGCCGGCATGTCGGCGCTGCCGAGCCAGCCCGAGAGCCAGAGCCGCGAGCCCGCTTCGCCCGGCACCACGGCGAGCTGCAGAGCGAACAGCAGCGCGGCGGCGCCCAGCAGGCACAGGGCCAGGGGCCAGCGGAGGATCGCGGGGGTCATGGGTGCCGGCGCGGGTGCGCCCGGCGCTGCTATCCTGCGGCCGATGAGCCGCGGCGCGAAGCACGAGCCCAGCGGGACCGGACGGCGCCCGGTCCACGGGCAGTGGGCCCCGCTGCGGCCGCCGCCCCGCGCGGGGGCGCCCATCGGGCCGGTCGTGGCAGGCCCGACGGTCCCGGGGAGGCGCCCGTCCGCGGCCGCACTCCTGTCGGCCGCCTTGGGGCTCGCGACGGGCTGCCAGCGTCCGCCCGAGCCGCCGGCCACCGTGCTGCTGATGACCTTGGACAGCGTGCGCCGCGACCACGTCTCGGCCTACGGGCGGCGCTCCCCGCAGCATCCCGAGGCCCGCACGACCCCGCACTTCGACCGCCTGGCCGCTGCGGGCATCCGCTTCGAGCGCGCCTACTCGAGCACCTCCTGGACCCTGCCGGCCCACGCCACCCTGCTGACCGGCCTGCCGGACCAGGTCCACGGGGCCACGCGCAACGACCGCCACATCCCCGGAGGGGTCGAAACCCTGGCCGAGGCCTTCGCCGCCGGCGGCTATCGCACCCAGGGATTCTTCTCGGGCCCCAACCTGCACCCCGCCTTCGGCTTCGCCCAGGGCTTCGAGGCCTACCACGATTGCTCCGGCGTGGAGGTGCCCAAGGAGCTCTTCGCCGCGCCCCAGGAGCCCGGCCGCGACGATCGCTTCCTCGACGTGCACGTCGCTTCGCACCAGGTCCGCACCAGCCCGCTGCTGCTCGAGCGCCTCGATCGGTTCCTCTCCGCCGACCTCGCGCCCGAGGAGCGCTGCTTCCTGTTCGTGCACTGGTGGGATCCGCACTACGACTACCTGGCCCCGCCCGAGTACGTGGCTCGGTTCGCCGACCCCAACTACACCGGCCGCATGGGCGGGCGTTTCGTCCTGGACAAGTTCGGACCTTGGTCCGGGCCCGATCTCGAGCACCTGCTGGCGCTCTACGACGCCGAGATCGCCTACACGGACGAGCACGTGGGCCGGCTGCTGGCCCGGCTCGCGCAGCTGGGGCGCGAGCGCGACCTGCTGGTGGCCCTGACCAGCGACCACGGCGAAGAGTTCTACGAACACGGCAAGTGGGGCCATCAGCGCACGCTCTTCGACGAGGTGCTCTCGATCCCGATGCTGCTGTGCTGGCCGGCGGCCTGGCCCGCCGGGCGCAGCGTGGCCGAGCCGGTGCAGCTGATCGACCTCTACGCCACGCTGCTCGCGGCTGCGCGCTTGCCGATCCCCGCCGCCTGTGAATCCCTGGACCTGGCGCCCCTGTTCCTGGGCTCGGCGCCGGGGCGCAGCGAGCTGTTCTTCCATCTGGACGCGCCCCAGCGCGAAATCCGGCTGGACGCCTTGCAGCGCGGCAGCCACAAGCTGATCGTCTCCGCCGAAGACCCGCACCCGAGCTTCTACGATCTGGCCCGCGATCCCGGCGAGCGCGCCGAGCCGCGCGCGCTGCGCCCCGGCACGCCGGGCATGGAGCTGTACGAGCGCCTCGGGCAGGAGCTGGCCCGGCGCCGCGGGCTGCACGAGCGCGGAGGCTATCTGGACAGCGGGGCCGGGGCCGACCTGGATGCCGGCCTGCGCGCGGCGCTGGAGGCGGCCGGATACCTGCAAGGCGACTGACCGGATGTCCCCGCGGCGCCGCGGCCTGTCCGCCGCGCCGATCTTTGCGAGCCGAACCGATGGATCCGAACCAAGCCGCCGATCACGCCTGGGAGCTCTGGGAAACGGGCGAAACCGAGGCCCTGGCCCGCTGGCTGGAGCGCTGCGAGCGCCGCGGGCTCGGCGAGCCGACCGGCGGGGTGCTCTCGGCGCTCTTGGCGCTCGAATCCGGGGACCTTCCCGAGGCGCAGCGCTGGCTCGGCCGCGCCCGCACGGCGCTGCCCGCCGACGATTCCGGGCTGCTGCTGGCCCAGGCCGAGATCGACCTGTCCCTGTGGCGGCTCGAGCCGGCTCAGGCGGGCTTCGCGGCGCTGCTCGAGCAGGGCCCCGACGCGGCCCTGTGGCTGCGCTATTCCCTGTGCGCCGACCTGCTCGGAGAACTCGGCGAAGGCGAGCGCGCGGTGCGCGCGGCGATCGACCTGGACCCCCAGGGCTGCGGCCAGCTGCCCTGGCTCGAGCCGGAGGAGTTCGCCGCGCTGGTGGAGCGCGCGGCCGGCCGGCTGGCGCCCGAGTTCGCCCGCGCCCTCGAGCGCTGGCCGGTGCTGATCGATCCGGTGCCCAGCCGGCTGCTGGCGCGGGAGCGGCCGCTCGAGACCCCGCCGGACGCGCTCGGGCTGTTCGTGGGCCATTCCGATCTCGAGCGCAGCGCCGATGGGCAGGGGGCCGCCCCGCCGGCGATCTATTTGTTCCAGCGCAACCTGCAGCGTTTTTGCGCCGACGCCGAGATGCTCGAGCAGGAGGTCGCCACGACCCTCTACCACGAGCTGGGGCACGCCCTGGGGTTCGACGAGGCGGGCCTGACGGAACTGGGATTGGAGTGATCTATGTGTGTGCGGCGCAGGGATTTGCGCGCACTCGAAGCGCCTCGGGGGCCGCTTTGGGGGGCGCTGGCCCGCCCAACGCCCGCGGCGCGCTGACCTCGGCCCTGCGGGCGGAATAGAATTGGGGCGCTCGTCGGTTCCGTGGGGAGCGCGGAATCGGCGCGCGGGGTGAAGCCCGCGCCCGCCCCCGCCCCCGAGGCCTTCCCGCTACCCCGCGGCGCCCCGGCCGAGCCCACCGAGCGCCGCCCTGGCCGCGCCGAGGTCCGGAATCCCGCGCGAATCGACAGGCACACAGCGACCCCATGCTCCCCAGCCGAGAAAAAATGGCGCACCGACCCCGGGGCCGCGGCCGCCCGTTGGGCCTGGCCGCGCTCGGCTGCGCGTCGGTCGGCGCGGCCCTGGCGCAGGCCCAGAACCCCCTGGACCTCGAGCGCATCGCCGGCGGTCAGATCGGGGCTCCGCTGGTCTTCGAGGTCGGCGGCCAAGAGCCGTTGGTGCCGCTGCCCAAGCTGCTCGTCTTCGACGTGTCCCAGCTCAACCAGGGGCTGCCGGTGCCGCCCTTCGGCACCCTGCTGCTGCCCCTCTCGCCGGTGTCCCTGGCGTTCCCGGGCGGCGCCTCGAACGCCTACTCCCTGCCGGTCAACAACTCGCCGGGTTTGGTGGGCCTGACGGTCTTCGCCCAGGCCATCGGACCGGTGGCAGGACAGCCCTTCGGCACCCTCGGTTTTTCCGACCTCGAGAGCGTGACCCTGGTGGATCAGGACCCGCGCCTGCGGCTGATCTACGCCGCGGCGGCCCTCGACAACGGCTTCGCGGGCTTCGCCTACGACAGCCTGTCCAGGCGCCTGCACCCCTGCGGCTTCGCGGCCCTGCCGGAGAATCCCGCCGCCCTGTGCACCTCGCCCGACGGCCGGTTCGTGTTCAGCGTCGAGCCGCTCTCGGGGCTGGTCAAGAGTTTCCGCGTCAGCAGCGCCTGCGGCAGTCTGCTTCCCACGGGCAGCTCGGTCTCGGACCCCGGCACCCAGCTGCTGGCCGCCGATCCGCTCGGCCGCTTCCTGTTCGCCGCCAGCACCCAGACCGACCGCATCCTGACCCTGGCGCTGGATCTGGCCAGCGGCGCGCCGAGCCCGAGCGGCCTGACGAGCGCGCCCCTGGTGGCCGATCCGATCGCCCTGTGGGTCTCGGAGCAGGGCACGCACCTCTATGCGCTGTCCGCCAGCGCCGCTTCCCTGCGCCGCTTCTCGATCAACCCGGGGACGGGCGCGCTGAGCCTCCAGCAAAGCGTGGCCGTGCCCTCCGGCGCCGGGCAGCTGGCGGTCAGCCCGGTCGGCAGTCTGCTGGTCGTGCTGGCGCCCCAAGCCGGCCAGGTGCAGGTCTTCCAGCGCCAGGCTTCCGACGGGGCCCTGACGGCCTTGCCGGCGGGCGTGCAACCGATCGGCTTCTCGGCGGCGGCCATGGCCCTCGACGACCAGGCGTTCGGCGCCCTGCTGCATCTCTCGGACCCCTCTGGCGCGCGTGTGCACAGCTTCGAGGTGCTCTCCAGCAGCGGCGCCCTGCAGGCGGCCAGCCCGGCCAGCATCGGCCTGCCCGCGGCGCCCGGGGAGCTCTTGCTCGATGGGGCCCTCGACGTCTTGATCGCGACCCTGCCGGCGGAGGCTGAGCTGGCGGTTCTGCCGCTGTCGGCTGCGGGACTGCCCAGCCTGGGGGCCCGCCTGCGCGGGCGCGGCGCGCTGCAGGACCTGGCCGCGGCCCGTGGCCTCACGCCGCTCGTGCCGCGCACGCGCAGCGCCCTGCTGGCCAGCGAGGGCACCAACGAGCTGCGCTCGTTCTTGTTCTCTCCGAGCGACGGCAAGCTGATCTCCACAGGCGGCGGCTCCAACCCCACCGGCCCGGGTCCGGTCGGCGTCAGCCTGGCCCCCGACAACAGCCTGGCGCTGAGCGCGGACTTCGGCGGCGGCAGCGCGACGTGGTTCCCCTTCGACAGCATCACCGGCCAGCTGGGCATCGGTCAGTCGCAGGGCGCCGTTTCGCCCTTCGACACGGCCTTCGAGCCCAGTGGGCGCTTCGCCTACGTGTCCAACTCGGGGGACTCCACGCTGCGCATCTTCGCGCGCCAGGGCTCCCAACTCGTGCCCTCCGGCAGCGTGGCCTTGCTCGCCGGCTCGGTGCCGCGCGGCCTGGCCATCGATCCCTCCGGGCGCTTCTTGTACGTGGCCCTCAGCTTGACCAACCGGGTGGCGGCCTTCCGCATCGATGCCGGCAGCGGCCAGCTGACCGAGATCGGCAGCACCCTGCAATCGGGCGGTCCCTTCGACGTGCTGGTGCACCCTTCGGGCCGCTACCTCTACGTCACGCTCTCGACCTCGGACCGCGTCAAGGCCTTCGCCATCGACCCCTTCGATGGCACCCTGGCCCAGCTCTCTTCCACCAGCAGTCCGACCGGTGCCCTGCCCACGGTGCTGGCCTGCGATCCTGCGGGTCGCTTCCTGTTCTGCGCGAACAGCAACGGCGATTCCCTTTCGATCTTCAACATCGACGCCGCAACCGGCGCGCTGACCAGCGGCAGCGGCAGCCCCCTGGCGCTGCTGGACGATCCGCGCGGCCTGGCGGTCGACGCCAGCGGCGGCGTGTTGCTGGTGGTCAACCGCGGCGTCGACCTGGTGCAGGCCTTCCGGATCCCGTCCGGCAGCGGTGGGTTGACCGGGTTGTCCCTCTCGGCCACCGGCGGCGACGCACCCCGCGGGATCGCGCTCGATCTGCTCTGGGAATAGCGCGGTCCGGTCGCGGGGGCGCCGGGTCCGCTGTCGACCGGGCGAGGGGGGGCCCGAAAGGGACCGGGTGAGCGGGCCGGTGCCAGGGCACCTGTGGCGGGGCCCACGGCGGGCAGCCGACGCATTCGACGCTCGAAAAGCGGCTCGCCGATTGACCGGCCCGCGGCGCGGTCGGGACCATGCTTGGCCAGCCCGAATGCAACGGTGCCGCGGGCTGGAGTCCTTCGCTCGGTACCGATCCAAGCCATGTCGAACGCTGTAACCGCCCCGCGTCTCCCCCAGGCCGCCTCCGCGGCCGATCTCCGATCCCCCGGCCGGGCCCTCGGCGGCGCGCGGCGCGGCCGGTTGGCACGCTTCGCCATGGGCTGGTTGGTTTTGCTCCTTGCGGCCTGCGGCGGCGGCAGCGGCAGCAACAACGTGGTCGCTCCGACGGCCCTCGACTACGACCCCCTGACCGGGGGCAATCCGGTGTTCAGTTTCCAGGCCTGCTCGACCGTCGACACGGCGGCCCCGCAGGTCGACCAGCCGATCACCAACTGGAGTGCGACCCCGGCCCTGCCGACCGGCTTGTCGTTCGCCAACGACGGCAGCCTGGTGGGAGTCCCGGGCGCAGTGATTGCAGCGGCCAACTACTTGGTGGTGGCGTCCAACGCCGCCGGATCCGTCCAGCAGACGATCAGCATCGCGATCACCATCCCGCCCAGCCCGGCCGGCCTCAGCTACGCCACCAATCCGGCCAGCTACACCGTCGGCCTGCCCAGCGTGCCCAACGTGCCCTCGGTGACGGGCAACATCACCTCCTGGTCGATCAGCCCGGCCCTGCCCGCGGGGCTCAGCATCTCCGCCACCACCGGCGTGATCTCCGGCACGCCCACGGCGGCCGCGGCCGCGGCCAGCTACACGGTCACCGCGGCGGACTGCCTGGGCGGTCAGACCACCGCCAGCCTGTCGCTCTCGGTGGCCTCCGGCGGCGGCGGCGGCCTGCTCGACACGCCGCGCTTCGTCTACACCGCTAACTCCGGCGACGGGACCCTGTCGATCAACACCCTCAACCCGGCCAACGGCAAGCTGCAGGCGGCCGGCTACGCGGTGTTCAGCGGCACGCCCGTGGCCATCGAGCGCAGCGCCGGCCACGACGAGCTGTTCGTGCTCGACCAGACCGACAACCAGGTCGAGGTCTTCTCGATCAATCCGGTGAGCGGCCAGCTGACCCCGGTCGCCGGCAGCCCCTTCGCGCTGCCGCTCAACGCCGCGCCGAGCGATTTCCTGCTGGACGGCGCCCGGGCGCGCCTGTTCGTGGCCAACACCGGCCTGAACAGCATCTCGGTGTTCAGCGTGGCGGGCAACGGCGCCTTGACCCCGGTCGCCGGCAGCCCCTTCGCCCTGACCGGCCAGCAGCCGGTGTCCCTGGCGCTCGAGCCCAACGAGGGCTTCCTGTACGCCGCCTGCCGCGGGTCCGACCAGATCGCGGCCCTGTCCGTGGCCGTCTCCGGGGCCCTCTCTGGCCAGCAGCTGTTCACGTCCGCCGATTCCCCGCAGGCGCTCGACACCCTGACCTCGTCGTCGGGGAATCGCATGCTCTACGTGGGCTGCGGCGGCGCCGGCAACCAGGTCATCCCGTACACGATCAACGGGACCAACGGCGCGATCACCGCGGGTGTCGCGGTGACCGACGTCAACGGAGCGATCTCGCGCCTCGACGCGGTGCAGTTCAGCAACGGCAACCGCACCCTCTACGCGCTCAACACGACCCTCGGACGCGTGCAGCGCCTGGGGGTCCTGGCGGGTGGGGCGGTCACGATCCCGCTCGATGCGGCGCCCTTCTACGTGGGCGTCGAGCCGGTGGCGATCGCGCGCACCGACACGGACAGCTTCTCTTTCGTGGTCTTCCGCGGGGAAGCGGCGCTCTCCAGCGCCAGCGTCGATGCGGCCAACTTCGGTGTCCTGACCCCCGTGGTCCCCAGCGAGTCGCCCACCGACCGGCAGCGCGTCCGCGCCCTGCCCGCCGACGTGGTGGTCGTCAACGGCACGGATGCGCCGATCTACGCCAGCGACAGCGTCTACGCGGCCAACTTCGCCAACACCGATCTGGCCCAGTACGGCTTCACCCCGGCGCCGGCCACGCTCAGCCCCAAGAATCCCGCCACGGTCAGCGCCGGGGCCGGCCCCAACTCGATCGTGGTGCACCCGCGGCTCGACAAGGCCTACGTGATCAACAACCAGGACACCATCGGGCAGGACATCCTGGTCTACGACATCGCCACGAACGGCAACCTGGTGACGCCTCCCGTGGCGATCGATCTGGCCCTCGCCGGCGCGACCGGCGTGGGGGCGTGGAGCGCAGCCATCGACCCCTCTGGCCGTTTCCTGATCGTGACCCGCACGGCGCCCCAGAGCCAGGTGATCAGCTACCCGATCGACTCGAGCGGCAACCTCGGCCAAGGCCTGGCCGCCGCTGCCGGGGACACCGCCCGCGGTGGAGCGATCGACCCCACGGGCCGTTTCTTCTATGTGGCCAACTCGATCAGCAACACGGTGGGCCAATACTCGATCAATCCGAGCACGGGTGCCCTGACATCGATCGGAGCGCCGCTGGCGGCAGGCACCGTCCCCTGGGCCGTCACGGTCGATCCGACCGGCCGGTTCGTGTACGTGGCCAGCTTCTCGAGCAACAGCCTCTCGGCCTACGCCATCGACCCGGTCAGCGGCGCCCTGAGCGACATCCTCGAGGCCAGCGGCGGGCCCGTGACCCTGGTGCAGGGCAACCAGCCGGTGGACCTGCGCTTCGAGCGCGGCGGCCGGGTCCTGTACGTGGCCTGCGAAGGCAGCCTCGAGATCAACCGCTTCCTGATCAACCTCAACCCGAGCGACGCCACCGTCGACGGAACGCTGTTCCTGTTCGCCGAACAGAGCATCCAGGTGGCTCCCCGGGGCCTGGCCATCGACGGGGCCAACGGCAGCCTGTTCGCGGCGATCTCGAACACCGGCCAGGTGCGCAGCTATGGCTTCAGCCTGACCCAGAACGTGGGCGAGTTGACCCTCAGCGACACCGACCAGTCGGCGCCGACCTCCGGCACGCGCGCGGTCGCGGTGCGCACGCGGCTGCAGTGATCCGGTGTTTCCTGGCCGCCTCCGTTCCCCGGATGGCGGCCCAGGAATCATCCGAGCTGTTCGAGGCCGCCGAGCAGGCGGGTGGCGCGTTCCACGGGCAGGGGCGGCGAGTACACATAGCCCTGCACCTCGTCGCAGCCGGGATCCCTCAGGAAATCGAGCTGTTTGCGCGTCTCGACGCCCTCGGCGCAGGCCACCAGGCCCAGGGAGTGGGCCATGGCGATGATCGCCCGCGTGATGGCCGCATCGCGCGGATCGCTCAGCAGCGTGCGGATGAAGGCCTTGTCGATCTTGAGTTTGGTCAGCGGGAAGCGCTTCAAGTAGGCCAGGGAGGACTGGCCGGTGCCGAAATCGTCGATCGCCACTCGCACGCCGATCTGACGCAGCTCCTCGAGGGTCTCCAGGGCCTGGCGCGCGTCCTGCATCACGGCGCTCTCGGTGATCTCGATCTCGAGGTGCCGCGCCTCCAGCCCGGACTCCTCGAGGGCCCCGCGCACGAGCTCGATCGGCATGCGCTGGCGGAACTGGCGCGCCGAGACGTTGACCGCCATGGAATCGATCTCGAAACCCTGGGAGCGCCAGCGCACCAGCTGGGCGCAGGCCTCGCGGGCCACCCACTCGCCCAGCGGCGCGATCAGCCCGGTCTCCTCGGCCACCGGGATGAATTCATCGGGATAGATCAGCCCCAGGTCCGGATGGTTCCAGCGCACCAGGGCCTCGAAACCTACGATCCGATCGCTGGCCAGTTCGACCCGCGGCTGGTAATGCAGCACGAATTCCTTCCGCTCGATGGCCTGGCGCAGGGAGTGTTCGAGCGCCAGACGCTCCACCGCCCGATCGGTCATCTGCGGCATGAAGAAGCGGAATTTGCCGCCGCCTTCGGACTTGGCCTGATACATGGCCACGTCCGCGTTGCGCACCAGGGTGTCGACGTCGTGCCCGTCCATGGGGAACAGGCTGATGCCGATCGAACACGAGCTGAACAGCTCGTGGCCGTCGATGTGCATCGGCTCGGCGATCGACTGGGCGATCTTCTTGGCGACGCGCGCGGCATCCTGCCCCCGGCGCACGTCGGACAGGATCAGGTTGAACTCGTCGCCGCCGCAGCGCGACGCCGAATCCGCGCTGCGGATGCAGCCCTGGATGCGCCGCGCCACCTCCTGGATCAGCCGGTCCCCGACCACGTGCCCCAGGGTGTCGTTGATCTGCTTGAAGCGATCGAGGTCGAGGAACAGGATCGCCAGTTGTCCATGGCTGCGCTCGGCCTGGGCAATCAGTTGGCGCAGGCGGGCGCGGAAGAACTGCCGGTTGGGCAGATCCGTGAGCGTGTCGTGGTGGGCCAGGTGCACCGAGAGTTCGCGCGCGCGCCGCAGGTCGGTGGACAGGCTCTGGCGCTCGACGGCCCATTCGATGCAGCG
>JBIKLM010000114.1:0-10600 GCA_044359835.1 Planctomycetota bacterium | reverse complement strand
GGATCGGCGCCGCGCGGCGCGCCGGTCCCGGCCGCTGGGAAGTGCCCCCCGCGGAGGCGGCTTCCCAAGCCTCGTTGGGCTCGGGAGGACGGCCTCCCGAGCCCTGCCGGCGGGGCTTCAGGTCGCTCGGGGAGCGGCGCGGGATCGAGCCCCAGCGCAGCGGCTCGGTCCGCGCTCGCCCCCCGCAGTGGCCGCCGCGCTCCCGCAGCGGCACCAACCGGATCCGGGGCGGCGCTCGGTCCGGGTCGGTCGGCGCTAGGCTGGCGGCGCGCGGGGCGCGCGCCGCCCCGCAGCTGAGCCGCACCGCCCCCCCTCCGCGCGCCTTTCGCCTCCGTGAGACCCCTGCTCCTCGCCGGTCTGCTGTCATGCCTCGGGGCCTGCCGCAGCTACCCGAACCTGGTGGAACCGACGGTGGTCATCGAGACCGCGGGCGGCTTGGAGCTTGGCGTGTCCACCGACTACGGGGTCGTGTTCCTGGGCCAGAAGGGCCGCACCGGCCAGGCCGAAATGGTCGCGTTCTTCGGCGACGGCCCGTCGATCGAGCCGATCCTGATCGAGCCCCTCGGGGCCGGGCTGTTCCTGGCACAGCCGGGCCTCGAGCTGCCGGCGGTGCAGCTGACCTTCGCCGATCCGGCCCCCGGGACGCGCGTGCAGATCCGCGGACGGGGGCCCGACGGTCCCTGGAGCAGCAAGGCCTGGATCGCGGCCGATCCGCGGGTCGAGGGGCTGCTGCTCGAGGTTCCCGAGGGCTTTCGATTGCCCAACGACCAGATCGGGGCCGGCGTCTATCTGCGCGAGCCGGGCGCCCCCTGGCGACTGCTGGGCCTGGTTTCCGGGCACCTGGCCCTCAGCGGGACCTCCGCCGAACCGCCCCGCGAGTTCTTGACCGCGGTCGGCCCCCGCGACCTGTGGCGCTTGCCGGCCCACCGCCGCGAAGCCCCGCGGCGCTATCCGGCGCCGACGCGCCCCGACCTGCGCTGATCTAGCCGGTCCGGGCGGACGTCGCCCTCGGGAACGGGGCTCCGCCGGGAACGAGGCGCCGCCGCGGCGCTCGAAGCGCCAGAGGCGCCGTCCGCGACCCGTCGGGCTCCGCTCGGGCAGGAATCGAGGGAAACCGGCGCCGCGCCGAGCGGCGCGATCCAGGCGTCGACCCCCGAACACTCGCGGGTCCCGGCCCGAACTCCGGAAGGCCTCAGGAGCGCCAGAAGCGCGGCACCAGCAACACGACGATGGCGTAGAACTCGAGGCGCCCCAGCACCATCAGCAGCGAGAGCAGGACCTTGCCCAGCGTGGGCACGTCCGCGAAGCTGCCAGCGGGACCGAGGGAGCCGAGCGCCGGCCCCACGTTGCTGAGGCAGGCCACCGCCCCGCTGGCCGCCTCGACCAATTCGAGCCCCATGGCCGCCAGGGCCAGGCTGCTGGCGGCCAGCACCAAGCAGAACAGGCCGAAAAAGGCCGTGGTCGCAGCCACCAGGCCGTCCTCGACCAGGAAGCCGTCGAGGCGCACGCCCTGCACGGCACGGGGACGGGCGAAGCGCTGGACGACCAGCACAGCGGAGCGCACCACGATCGCCAGGCGAATCACCTTGAGCCCCCCGCTGGTCGAGCCCGCACAGCCCCCGACGAGGCCTGCCAGCATCAGCGCCAGGCGGCAGAATTCCGGCCACACGTTGAAGTCCGCGGTGGCGAAGCCCGTGGTGGTCTGCACCGTGACGACCGAGAACAGGGCATCGCGGAACGCCAGGGCCAGGGAGGAATAGTCCGGGATCGGCGCGCCCGCCTCGCTATAGGCCGGCCGCTCGGGCAAGCCGTTGGACCCGCCCCAGAACCAGAGCACGAACGTGATCAAGACGACCAGGCTGAGCGTGATCGCCGTGTAGACGCGCGTCTCCGTCGAGCGCCAGATCTGGCGCAATCCGACCGACCAGCGCCCGTTGAGGAACGGATCGTAGAGCGCGAAATTGATCCCCGACAGGAACATGAACAGCGCCAGGATCGCCTCGACCGGCCAGGAGCCGAAATGGGCCACGCTGGCGCCGTGATTCGAGAATCCTCCGGTGGCGATCGTCGCGAAGGCGTGCACCGCGGCCTCGTAAGCTGTCAGGCCAGCCAGCAGGAGACAAGCCACCAGGATGCCCGTCAGGCCGCAATAGATCTTGACCAGGCCGAAGGCGCTGTCGCGCACGCGGCGGGCCCCGGCTTCCCGCGAGATCCCGGGGACCTCCGAGCGGAACAGGCTGCGTCCTCCGGTTGGAAACAGCAGCACGAAGACCAGCACGATGCCGATGCCGCCCAGCCAGTTGGTGAAATTTCGGTAGAAGGCCACGCCCGCCGGGAGGGCGTCGATCTGGCTGGGCTGCAGGATGCTGGACCCGGTGGTGGTGAACCCCGAGGTCGACTCGAACAGCGCATCGACCGGCGAGGGGATCTCGGCCGTGATCAGGTAGGGCAGGGCGCCGAAGATCGGGATCGCGATCCAGGCCAGGCCCACGGCGGCCAGACCCTCGCGCCGGAAGAAGTCCGGCCGGCCCTCGGCGGTCATGGTCGCGCGGCGGTTGCGAAAGCACAGCAGCAGGCCGGCGGCCGCCGAGGCCAGGGCGCTCAGGGCGAACCCCAGGGCGTCCTCGCGCTCCCCGTTGAAAAGCGCCACGAAACCCGGCACCAGCTCGAACACGGCCAGCACCAGGATCACCCGGCCCAGCAGCCACAGCACCGCGCGCAGGTTCATGGCCCAGCGTTCCCGGCGGCCCTGCCGCTCAGGCTCCGTTGGCGGACTCCCCGGCCGCGAAAACGCCCTCGATCTCCTCGACGCTGTCGGGCAAGGCGAACAGGATCACCCGGTCCCCGGCCCGCACCAGCGTCTCGCCGTGCGGGATGATGACCTCCTCGCCCTGCACCACGGCCGCGATCACGGCCCCCCTCGGCAGGCCCAGGGAGCGCACCCGGCGCTCGCTCTTGCCGCGCTCGAAGCGCGCCACCAGCTCGAGCACCTCGGCGCGGCCCTCGGCCACCACCGCGATCGAAGCGATCGAGGTCGTGCGCACGAAGCGCAGGATGCGCTTGGCGACCAGCAGCCGCGGCGCGATGGCTTTGTCGATGTGCAGGCTGTCGAAGATCTTGCGATAGGACGCTTTGTCCAGCAGCGCCACGGTGCGCTCGGCCCCCAGGGTCGAAGCCAGGTGGCAGGCGATGATGTTCTCCTCGTCGTCGCCGGTGGTGGCGATGAAGGTGTTGACCTCGTCGATGCGTTCCTCCGAGAGCAGGTCCACATCGGTCGCATCCCCCACCAGCACCATCACCTTGCCCGAGAACTGCCCGGCGATGCGGCGGGCCTGGGCCGGGTCGCGCTCGAGGATCCGCACCGCGATCCCGGGGATCTCGGCGAGCCGGGTGGCCAGGGACTGGCCGATGCGACCGCCGCCCATGATCACCACCGAGCGCCGACCCAGGCGCTGAGCGCCGGAGAGCACCTCGAACTGGTCCAGGTCGGCGGTGCGGCCGATCAGATAGACCTGGTCGCCGATCTCGAGCCGGTCCGATCCGTGGGCCACGAAGAACTGGTCGCCGCGGCTGATCGCCGCCACCAGCATGCCGCTGGGCAGCTCGAGGTTCGCCAGCGTGTCGCTGGTCAGCTGGCTGCGCGCGCGGATGCGCAGGCGGCGCAGCTGCACGCGGCCGTCGGCGAAGGACTCGACCTCCAAGGCGTGCTGCTCGCGCACGGTGGCCAGGATCTCCTCGGTGGCCAGCTCGTCGATCGAGAGCACCGCGTCGTAGCCCAGCGTGCGCTTGTAGAAGAAGTGGTAGCCGACCATGCGGCTGGTGTCCTTGAGCCGCAGGATCACCCGCCGAGCGCCCAGGGCCCGGGCCAGGGCGCAGCCCAGCATGTTGACGTGGTCGTTGTCGGTCACGGCCACGAACAGGTCGCACTTCGAGGCCCCGGCCTCATGCAGGACGGCCGCCTTGGTGCCGTCGCCCTCGACGGCCTGGACGTCCATGCTCTCGCGCAGCCGGGCGATCTTGTCGGGGTCCGGATCGATCACGGACACGCCGTGCCCCTCGCGCGAGAGGATGTCGGCCAGGTAGAGTCCGACCTCGCCGGCTCCGACGACCACGATCTCCATCCCCGCACGATAGGGACCGACCGGCCCGCCCGCCAAGCCCGTGCTGCTGCTGATCGACCATCAGGACTCGTTCACCTACAACCTGGCCCAAGCCCTGTGGAGCCTGGGGGCCGAGCTGCGGGTGGAGCGAGCCCAACGGCTGAGCCTGGCGGCCGTCGCAGCCCTGGCCCCCGAGCGGATCCTGCTGGGGCCGGGGCCCGGGCCCCCGGAGCGAGCGGTCCTGGCCCTGGATCTGCTGCGCAGCGGGCGCTGGCCGATCTTGGGGGTCTGCCTGGGTCACCAGGCCCTGGCGCTGGCCTTCGGCGGCCGCGTGGCGCCCGCGCCGCGGGCCGTGCACGGAGAGACCAGCGCGATCGCCCATCGCGGCCAGGGCGTGCTGCGCGGCCTCGAGAGCGGCTTCCTGGCCGCCCGCTACCACTCGCTGGCCTTGGCGGACCGCGAACCGCCCGCCGCGCTCGAACTCACCGCCTGGGTCGCTGCGGGCCAGGACCAGGGCCTGTGCATGGCCCTGCGCCATCGCACCCTGCCGCTCGAGGGCGTGCAGTTCCACCCTGAGTCCGTGGCCAGCGAATGCGGCGCCGAGCTACTCGGCAATTTTCTGGCGGCCGACTTCGGCCGGCGGCCTTGAGGGCCAGAAAGCCCAAGGAGGATCCGCCCGGCCGAGCCCGGGCCGCCGCGCCGGCTCGAACCCCGGAGCCGGACTGGAGCCGCGTTCGGGGCCCGCCCGAGCCCTGCGCGCGGGCGCGCCGGACAGGCCGCAGCGTTGGCCGCTAACGGGCCCGTTGGCACCGCGTGGCGTTCAATCGACCCAGCGCGGAAAGGCGCCCTCCGGGGGGCGCCCGCGCTCCCCATCGCGCCAGCCCAGCAGGCCGCGCGTGAGCGCCTTGTAGACCGGCTTGCCGCAGCGCATCCACAGGGCCGCCAGCAGCGAGCGCCGGCCGACCTCCGGCAGGCGCGCGGTCCGCTCGGGGTCGCGCTGCAGATAGCGGCGCGCGATCTTGCGCACATGGCGCAGATCCTCGGCGGCCCGCACGCGCGCCATGCGGCCGGATCCAAAATGCCAGCTCGAGAGCTGGAAGTCGATCAGCCCCGGGCTGCCGTCCGGCAGCACCAACAGGTTCTGCTCCTTGTGCAGGTCGTTGTGGCGCAGACCCAAGCCGTGCAGGGTCGCCAGCAGCGCCTCCAGATGCTCGAAATAGCGCCGCGAGAGCAGCGGGGTGCGATCGAGGGGCTCGCCCGGCAGGAAGCTGCGCCCGACCCATTCGCCGGCGGGCAGGCAAGCGGCGCGCCCTTTCCTGCAGAGCGGAGTCGACTCCGCGAGCACGGCATCCCGGGCGGCGGCGAGCCAGGCGCCCGGGACCGCCTGCGGCAGGCGCCCCGCCAGGCGGGCGGCCAACGCCGGGTCCCGGGCCACGCAAGCCGCGAGCCGCTCCAGCGTGCGCCGTTCGCGCCGGGCCAGCAGCGCCCCCACGGCGCGTCCGAAGGGCCGCAGCGGGCCCGGAATCCCCTCCGCGCGCGCTTCGGCCGCAGCGATCGGCCGGCGCAGCACGAAGCGCTCGCCCGCCGACGTGGTCCACAATTCCACGGCTCCGAACAGGTCCCGTTTGAGCACGGCCTCGCGCCGAGCCGAAGCGCAGGCTTGATCCCTGGCCATGACCGCCGCAGTCTCGGGCGGGCGGCCGCGAGCTGCAAGCCCGAACGCCCCCCGTGGGCCCGCCGAGATTCCCGCGATGCACCGCGCCCCGCCCCCCCACGCCGGCATCCAGACCCGCGGTCTGTGCCGCAGCTTCGGCGAGCAGCGCGCCCTGCAGCCCCTCGACCTGGAGATCGAACCGGGCGCGATCGTCGGTCTGGTCGGCCCCAACGGCAGCGGGAAATCGACGCTCCTGCGGCTCCTGGTGGGGCTGCTGCGGCCGAATTCGGGCAGCGCCTGGGTGGGCGGGATCGAACTGGCCGGGGACGGCTTGGCGGTGCGCCGGCGGGCCAGCTTCGCGCCGGGCGAGATCGCCTGTTATCCGGAGCTCAGCGGCCACGCGCACCTCGATTGGTTCCTGGAGGGCCGCGGCCGGGCGGCGCGCCAGCGCGGGCGCCGGCTGATGGAGCGCCTGGGCCTGCCAGGCCAGCGCCTGCTGCGCGCTTACAGCCATGGCATGAAGCGCCAGCTGATGTTCGCCGCCGCCCTGGCCCCGGAGGTCCCGGTGCGCATCTTGGACGAGCCGACCGAAGGGCTCGACCCGACCAAGCGCGGCGAGGTCCTGGCGATCCTGGAGGAGGACCGGGCGCCCGGTCGCACCCTGCTGTTGTCCTCGCACCACCTGGGGGAGGTCGACCGGGCCTGCGAGCGGCTGCTGTTCCTGAACGGCGGTCGGCTGATCGCCGACGAACGGGCCAGCGACCTGAGCGAGCGCTCGCGGCGGCTGCTGCGGCTGTCGTTCGAGACCCCGGAGGACGCGGCGCGCGTGGCCGCCCGGCTCCAAGGCCGCGTCCGCGCGGTGCAGGCCCGCGGGGCGCGCCTGACGATCGAACTCGAGCGGCCCGACCCGCGCCCCCTGTTGGCCGAGTGGGCCGCGGATGGCTCCCTGCCCGCGCCTCAGCGCATCGACTACGGCCTGTTGTCCCTGCCGGACCTGTATCGCGATCTCTACGGCGTGGAGGGCCTCTGAGCGCACCATGCCCCATCCCTGGAGATCGCTTTGGTATCGGATCGCGGGCCTGAGCTTGGTGCTGGGCGTGGCCCTGGCCTTGGCGGTGGCCTACTTCCCGACCTACTCAGAGAACATCGGCGGCATCAAGAAGCTGGCCCCGCTGCCGGTGCTGCGCTCCCTGCTCGACGAGCTCGAGGCCGGCGGGCTGTGGGCCTACATGTCGGGTCAGCACCTGTTCAAGGGCTGCAACACGATCGGCTGCGTGGCCGCGGTCGTGTTCGGCGCTTTTGCGATCGCGGGCGAAAGCGAACGCCGCACGCTCGAGATCGTGCTGGCGCGCCCGCGTTCCCGGCGATGGCTGCTGTTCGAGCGCTACCTGACGGGCCTGCTGGCCCTGGCCCTGCCGACCTTCGCGACCACCTACGCCATCGAGCCGCTGATGGCGTTGTGCGGGGTCCCCGGCGGATTCCCGCTGTGGCTGCTGAGCCTGGCGGCCCTGCACCAAAGCCTGTTCCTGGCGGCGGTCTTCAGCCTGGCGTTCCTGTGCTCGGCCCTGGCCCAGCGCCCCGGGCGCATCGCGGGCGTCCTGCTGGCCCTGGGCATGGTGCAGTTTTCGCTCTACCTGGTCGAAACCGCCACGCGCTTCAGCGTGTTCCGGCTCGCGGACGTCTGGACCTACCGGCGCATCGAGCAGCAGGGCGCCCTCGATGGCCCGGTGGTGCTCGGACTCGCGGCCTTCTGCCTGATCTGCCTGGCCGCCGCGGAACGGGCCTTCGCGCGCCGCCTGCCGAGCTGATCGAAGGAGCAGACCCACCCGCGACTCGCGCCTGGCCCCGGTTGAAGCCCGCGCTCGTCGCTTGGCTCTCCGGCCGCCGCGACCGGACCCGGGCAGGGCCTGGGTCGCCCGGCGGAGCCGCCGACCTGCGCCAACGGCGCCGGGAAGCGCGACCCTGGCCGTGGCCCTGCCCGGGAAAGCCCAGCCGGGCGCGGCGCCCGGGCAGCGCCCTGCTTAGGCTCTGCCTGCTTGCCCGCGCCGATGTCCGCCCTCTCCCGCCCCCAGGGACCCAGCCCGCGCGCCAACCTCGCCTGGGCCCTGGCCCAAACCCTCGCCCAAGGCGCGCTGCTGCCGGCGCGGCTGCTGGGGGACGCCTGGGCCCGGGAGCGCCGCTTGGCGGACTTCGAGCGCCTTTGGACCGCTCCCGCCGCGCCCCTCGATCCCGAGCCCGCGCTGCTAGGCCCCCCGCGGCCCTTGACTCTGTTCATCTCCTGCGCCGAGGCCTCCGGCGAGCACCACGGGCTCTACCTGCTGCAGGCCATCGAAGCGCGCCTGAGGGAAGCCGGCTGGCCGCCGCCGCGCTGGTTCGGCCTGGGCGGCCCGCGCCTAAGCGCCGCGGGCGTCGCCCTGGTCGGCGATCCCGTGGCCCGCGCGGCCATGGGCTTCGGCGTGGCCAAGGCCCTGCCCTTCTATCTGCGCCTGCTCGAAACCGCCGCCGCAACCCTGCGGCAAGAGCGCGTCGACCTGTGCATCGGCGTCGATTCGCCGGCCCTCAACGGCCCCTTGGCGGGCATGGCCAAGCGCTGCGGGGTGCGCACGCTGCAATTCGTCGCGCCGCAGCACTGGGCCTGGGCCCCCTGGCGCAGCGGCGCTTGGGGCCGGCGGGTCGATTTGACGCTGACCCTGCTGCCCTTCGAGCCGGCATGGTTCGCCGCCCGCGGCGTCCGCACCCGCCACGTGGGGCATCCGATCCTGGACGAGCTGCCCCCGCGGCGGCCCGTGGCGACCGCCCCGCGGCTGGTGCTGCTGCCGGGCAGCCGCCGCTCGGTGATCGCCCGGCACCTGCCGGTGCAGCTGGCCCTGGCGGCGGCCCATCGCGCCCGCCAGCCCGAGACCGAGGTGTGCGTGGTGCAGGGGCGCAGCGAGCTCGGCCCCCAGATCGAAGCGATCTTGGCGGCCGAAGGCGCCAGCGGCTGGGCCCGTTTGGCGCTCGGGAACCTGCACGAGCACCTGGCCGGGGCCCGCGCGGCGATCTCGGTCAGCGGCACGGTGCTGCTCGACCTGCTGCACCAGCGCATCCCGGCCCTGGTGATCTATCGGGTCGAATCGGCCTTCGAGGAATGGCTCGGGCGCCGGGCCCTGAGCGTGCCCTGCTTCGGCATCACCAACCTGCTGGCGGGCCGCAAGGTGCTGCCCGAATTCGGCTTCCGGGGCGCCGCGCCCCTCGAAGACCTCGGGCGGGCCCTGGAGGGCCTGTGGGAGCCGGGCCCGGCCCGGGAGGCGGCCCTGGCGGGCCTGGAGCTCGCCGCCGAGCGCCTGGGGCCCCCGGGGGCCAACCGGCGCGCCGCCGCCTGGGCCCTGTGCCTGGCCGCGGGCGAAAAACTGCCCGAGAGGGATGAAGCTGGCGCGCCCGGGGCCGTAGGGGGCCGGACTCGATGAGCGACGGCCAGACCCCCCTGGACGGCGAAGCCGACCGCCTGATGCGCGCCGCCAAAGCCGGCGACCCGCGCGCGTTCGACGCGTTGGTGGAGAGCCTGCGGGCGCGCGCCTTCCGCGTGGCCTTCGGACTGGTCGGCTCGCGGGACGACGCCATGGACCTCGCCCAGGAAGCCTTCCTGAAGATCTACCGCTCGCGGGCCAGCTTCGACGAAAGCCAGCCCTTCCTGCCCTGGTTCCATCGCATCCTCAAGAACACCTGCATCAGCTTCCTGCGCAAGCGCCGCGGCGCGGGGCCCGTGTCCCTGGACGGCGATGGCGAGGAGGACCTGCCGGCGCTCGAGCCGCAGAGCCGCGACGAACCGGTGGGCAGCGAGCTGGTCCAAGGCGAGGTCCAAGCGACCTTCCGGGCCGCCTTCGCCCAGCTCTCCGCCGCGGACCGCGAGGTGCTGGCCCTGCGCCACTTCGACGACCGCTCCTACGGCGAGATCGCCGCCGCCCTGGGCCTGCCCGAGGGCACCGTGATGTCGCGCCTGTTCCACGCCCGCCGCCGCCTGCGCGAGCGCCTCCGGCCGCTGCTGGCCAGCCTGGCGATCGAAGACCTGGACGACGGAACCACGAGCCCGCGCTTCCCGCGCCTCGCCCGCAGCCGCTGATGGATTCCCCCGCGCAGTCCGACCCCGAACCGAGCGAGCGCGAGCTGCTGGCCATGGCCTTCGCCGATGGCGAGCTCTCCGGAGCGCGCCTGGCCGAGTTCCAAAGGCGCTTGCTCGCCGAACCCGAGCTAGCCCGCGAAGTCAGCGAGCTGGTCAAGCTCGACCTGCTCGCCCGCCAGCAGGCGCCGCCCGAACCGATCGACGCCGAATGGGCGCGCCTGGCGGCCGAACCGCGCCAGCGGCTGCTCAAGCGCTTCGGCACGCTGTTGTTCTTCGGCGGCGCGACGCTGTTCTCGCTCGGTTATCTGCTGGCCGCCTTCACCGGCCGGGCCCTGCTGATCCGGCCGGGCCTGTTCTGCCTCAGCCTGGGCTTCCTGCTGCTCTTGTGGGCCGGGATACGCCAGCGTCTGCGCGAGCTGCCCTACGACCCCTACGTGCACGTCAAGCGTTGAGACCGCGGGGGGCTGCCCGGCGCGGCCGATGCTCCGCGGCCGATGCACCCGGCCGGCCGCCGGGGCTCGCCGGGCCCGATCCAGCGCACACCGAGGGGCTGGAACTGGGCCGCGAACTCCGCAAAAATAGCGCCTGCCCGACGCCGATACGCTGACTGCCAGAAAATGCGATCGTCTCGGGCTGATCCCGAGCCGCTTTACCGGCCATCCCGCCTGCCCTTCGGCCGCAGGTGGCGCTCCGAGAACCGCCGATCGAAGCCCGCCCGCCCCCCCCACTCCCCGGAATGCACTCTGC